>JANLVW010000249.1:0-2929 GCA_031364205.1 Ferruginibacter sp. | reverse complement strand
TTGGTCTCTTATCGTGCTGTATTGTTTTTGGTATTGGTTGTACAAAAACTGCCTTAAACGACGCAAATAATGGTGAAATAATTCCTACTATATCAACCATTGCGCACCGGAGTTGTGCAACGCAGGAAGTATTGGAAGCTCAGTAAAAAGAAGACCCGACTTTAGCTACAAAAATGGAAGCTATTGAGGAATTTACAGCAAGGTTTACAAAAAATCCCTCCGCTTTCAGGTTACTTAGTAATGGAGTAATTCAAATTCCGGTTGTTGTAAATGTAGTTTACAATAAGGTTGCTGAAAATATTTCATTAAGCCAGATTCAATCACAGATTGATGTATTAAATGCTGATTACAGCGGCACAAATAAGGATATTAATAAAGTTCCCAAATATTTTACTGGTGTAAAAGCAGGTGATGTAAATGTTCGTTTTATTTTAGATACTGTTATAAGAGTTTTAACAAAAAAAACCAGCTTTAGTACAAATGATGGAGTCAAAAAAAGTGCAGGAGGAGGCATTGCTCCGACAAGTCCTCTGACAAAATTAAATATGTGGACGTGTAATTTAGGTAATAATATTTTAGGGTATGCACAGTTTCCCGGCGGCAATCCTGCAACAGACGGTGTTGTAATTTTATACAATGCATTTGGTCTTACTAACCTCGTACCATACGACAAGGGTAGAATAGCAACTCATGAAATTGGTCACTGGTTTAATCTTCGTCATATTTGGGGTGATGCTACCTGTGGTAACGATTTTGTTGATGATACGCCTTTACATACCGGAGCAAATTTTGGTTGCCCTCCGGAAGGTATAAGAAGCACCTGTGTAGGAACTCCTATTATGATGACGATGAATTACATGGATTATTCTGATGATCCTTGTTTGTACATGTTTTCAGCAGGTCAAAAAACTCGCATGAATGCAACATTTGTTGTTGGCGGACCAAGAAATACTTTTGCTCAGCCATAACAGATAAATAAACTTATATCAAAAAGCATAAGGTTAAAATCCACTGCTTTTTTGTATAACAGTGAATAAAAAACCGCTCATAATATGAGCGGTTTTTTGTTATTTTCAGTTTCGTATTTATATAATTATTACACGGCAAAGCTTTCGCCACACCCGCAGCTTCTACTTGCATTTGGATTGTTGAAGAAGAAACCTTTTCCGTTCAAGCCATCACTGAACTCGAGCTCTGTATTTACCAGATAAAGGAAACTTTTTAAATCGGTTACAATCTTCACTCCTTTATCTTCAAAAACCTGGTCCATTGGTTTCACTTCGTTGTCAAAATCCATTTTATAGCTTAGGCCACTGCAACCACCACCTACCACGCCTACTCTAAGAAAGTAAGTTTCATCATCTTTCACACCGCTTTCTGCCATTAAGTTAAGCACCTTTTGTTTTGCCTTGTCGGAAATGTAAATTGCGTTTGCATTTTCTGTTGCTACCATATAATCTACTGATTTGTTATAATGCCAAGGTGCCAACAAAAAAGCAATGCTTTTAAAGAATTAGCACATTAGCGCATTAGCTAATTATCAAATTATCTTAATGCACCAAACTCTCTTCAAACTTTATCGCTTCCTTACCATTTTTTACACGGTAATCGTTTATTGCTGCTTTAATAGCATCTTCTGCTAAAACAGAACAGTGAATTTTAACTGGAGGTAAATTTAATTCCTCTACAAAATCCATATTATCAACTGTAAGTGCTTCATCAACACTTTTACCTTTTAACCATTCTGTAGCTAGAGAAGAAGATGCAATTGCTGATCCGCAACCAAAGGTTTTAAATTTAGCATCAGTAATAATTCCCGTTGCATCATCTACCTGTATTTGCAAACGCATAACATCACCACACTCCGGTGCACCCACCAAACCTGTTCCAACACTTTTATCTGATTTATCAAGGGTTCCTACATTTTTAGGATTTTGATAATGGTCTATTAATTTTTCTGAGTATGACATATTTTTTAGTTTAAAAATTTTTAATTACTAATTTCGATTTTAATAATAAAACAACGTTCATTCGTTTCGCTGCCTATTTTATATTTTCTACAAAGGGCGAATGCTCGTAATTCAACATTCGTAATTCGTAATTTATTTAATGTGCTGCCCATTCAATACTGTTTAAATCTATACCTTCTTTGTACATTTCCCACAGCGGACTCATTTCTCTTAACTTAATAACTGTCTCACTTATTGCCTTGACGGTATAATCAATTTGTTCATCCGTTGTAAATCTACCCAAGCCAAAGCGAAGCGAACTATGTGCCAAATCATCGCCCAAACCCAATGCTTTTAAAACATAAGAAGGTTCTAAAGATGCAGAAGTACATGCAGATCCTGAACTTAAAGCAATGTTTTTGTTAAACCCCATCAACAACCCTTCACCTTCAACATGCTTAAAAGAAATATTGGTAACATGCGGCAAACGATGTTCTATACTACCATTTATGTACGCTTCTTCCAACAACATTAAAGCTGTTTCTAATTTATCCCTCATTTTACTGATGCGTTTTGTATCTGCCTCCATATCCAGCATACACAATTCGCAGGCTTTGCCCATACCAACAATGCCCGGTACATTCAATGTACCTGAACGCATACCACGTTCGTGTCCACCACCATCCATCTGCGCTGTAACTTTTACACGCGGGTTCTTTCTGCGGACATACAATGCACCTACACCTTTTGGTCCATACATTTTATGTGCTGTAAACGCCATAATATCAATACCATCTTTGTTCACATCAACCGGTATTTTACCAACGGCCTGTGTAGCATCTGTAAACACTAATATTCCATGTTTTTTAGCGATAGCGCTTATTTCTCTTATCGGCATTACTGTCCCTATTTCATTGTTTGCCCACATGATAGAAATTAAAATAGTAGTCGGACGAATAGCAGCTTCCAATTCTTTTAAA
>JANLVW010000228.1:0-5240 GCA_031364205.1 Ferruginibacter sp. | reverse complement strand
CTTTTTGCCTGAGGACTTGGTAAGTAAGGTGCATTTGATGCACCGTTAGATGCGCCGTTATTGAATCTATAACGAACCACTTCAGGGTCCCAACCTGCATATTTTGTAAAAGTTAAAATGTTTGATGCTGCAACATATATTCTTGCACTGGTAATTTTAGCACGGCTTATTACGTTTGCAGGAAGTGTATAACCAAGGTTGATATTTCTTAACCGAAGGAAAGAAACATCGTATAACCATCTTGATGAATTACTATTATTTGCATCTACAGTTAAGGAAACTTTTGGAATATTGGTAATGTCACCAGGCTTTTGCCATCTGCTCAACAATTCACGGCGCTGGTTCCATTCATTTAATTTTCCTCCAATTTGAAACTTAGCACCATCATCATAAATTTCATTACCATATTGAAAAGTAAATAAGAAACCTAGATCAAAACCTTTGTATGTAAATGTATTTTCAAAACCACCAAAAAAGTCAGGAATAGGTTTACCAACCGGTACCCTGTTGGCATTTTGAGATGCTGCAGTTAAAGGAATTGATTTACCTGTTGCTTTCTCTCTTATTAATGTTACTCCTGTTTGTGGATCAACCCCTACGAATATTGGTAAATAGTTTTGACCTAACGGATAACCTGCAATAACTCTTGTATCGCCTTCGCTCAAATCAAGAAAATCAGGGTCATCAAAACCGGCAACAGTTAATACTTTATTTTCATTACGAGAAATATTAAATGAACTTGTCCACTTAAAATTTTTGGTTGCAACGTTCGTTGAATTTAATACCAATTCTACCCCACGGTTTCTAACCTGCACATCTACATTAGCTGCAAGATTATCGAAACCTGTTGATCTTTGAACAGGTTTATTCAACAAAAGATCTTTACTTTTTTTAGTGTAGAAACTGATACTACCACTCAATACATTTTTTAATAAACCAAAATCAATTCCTAAGTCAAATTGCTGACCTTTCTCCCAAGTTAAATTAGGATTTGCCAAAGAGCCCTGCCTAAGTCCATTGATACCGGCATATCCACCTGTAGGATTATATAATTCGAGGTAACGATAATCACCAATTTCTGCATTACCCGTAAGGCCATAGGATGTTCTAACTTTTAAGTAATTAATAACCTTACTGTTTTTAAGGAATTTTTCTTCAGATGCTATCCAACCTGCAGAAACTGCAGGAAAATAACCGTAACGATTGTTAGCACCAAAACGTGGTGAACCATCTGCACGGAAACTAGCGCCTAATAAGTATTTATCCATGAAACGGTAGTTAGCCCTGGCAAAATAGGATATAAAACCTGATTCGTTCGTAGGACTTCCGTAGGCTGTAACCGGCGAACCATTTGTAATTGTTGCAGGTGCAAGTGGAGACCATGCCAAGCCGGCAGTGCCTTCTTTAAAATATGGATTTACATATCCAACACCATCGCTTTGCGGTCTGTAAGAAATTTCATGAAACTTAATTGTGTTAACTGCAAAGCCCACAGTTGCATCTAACTTGCCATTTTTACCTACGCTGTTATTATAAGTAAAATAATTGTTATTATTAATGTTTGTAAGATCTACAAATCTTTCAGAACCCGCTGCCAACATGGTACTTTGATACCATCTGTTATAAGGTTGCTCGTAGTAATTTTCTTTTTGTCTTAAAAGATCCAAACCTATTTCACTTCTAAAAGAAAGTTCTTTTGTAATTTTTAATGTAGCATTTACATTGGCAAAAGTTCTTAACGATCTATTTATAAATGTATTTTGAAGTCTTGCTACAGGGTTGATATATACATTGTATTTCGTTTGCGTTCCAAAATAACTTCCGTCATTATTTTTTACAGGAAAAATAGGTAGGGCATTTGATTGTGCAGCACCGATACCACCATTAAATGAAGTAGGTACTTCATTGGTTTTAGTTGAGTACATTCCAATTTGAAGACCTAAATCCAATCTTTCAGATGCTTTATTGTCTATATTAACCCTGCCACCTATTCTTTGAAAATTATTACCAACCAAAACACCTTTCTCATCACGGTAAACACCACTTAAAAAGAAGCGTGTTTTATCATTTCCACCTCTTGCAGAAAGATTTGTTTCATACAAAGATCCTCTTTGTGTAGTTTGGTCAATCCAGTCGGTATTTACTTTTGGATTGTATACATAACTTAATGGTAAACCTGGAATGCTTTGGTTAGGACCTAATGGTAAACCGCCATCATTTACTCTTGCTTCGTTGTACAACTGGTACCATTCTGCACCATTTAATAGTGGTAGTTTTCTTGTAATTTCAGAACCACCTGTAATAGCATCTAATGTAATTTGTGTTTTACCACTTCTACCTTTTTTTGTTGTGATCAATATTACCCCATTAGCGGCACGTGCACCATAAATGGCTGCAGATGCTGCATCTTTTAGAACTTCTATTGATTCGATATCATTTTGGTTAATAGTTGCTAAAGGATTTGTATTATTTGCTTTTGCAGCATCAAGTCCGCTACCAAAACCTGCTTGGTTGTCTCCGTTTGAAAATGGAATTCCATCAACAACATACAAAGGTTCTCCACTGCTGGAAATCGAACTTGTTCCTCTAACCCTAATTCTCACTGCACCACCTAATGATCCGTTTGCCTGCTGTACCTGTAAACCCGGTGCTCTTCCCTGTAAAGCTGCATCAAAACTAGGTGAAGGTGTACTTGTAAATGCTTTTGAATCTATTTTAGAAACAGATCCCGTCATATATTTTCTTTGCTGTGTACCGTAACCTACTACAACTACTTCATCTAAACTTGTAGTGGTAGGGTTTAAAGAAACTGCTATGGAAGAACTACCATTTACAGCCACTTCTTGTCTGCCGAAGTTTACTGACGTAAAGATAAGTGTGCCATTTGATGGCGCACTTATAGAAAAAGCGCCATCTGCATTTGTTTGGGCTGCTATTTTAGTACCTTTTACAGATACTGTAACACCTTGTGCAGGCATTCCGTCCTTTACATTTGTAACGACACCATTAATAACGGATTGTGCAAAAGCTGTAACAGAAATAAACGCAAAGCATAGCGTCATCCAGATTTTACAAATCTGTTTTAGACTAATTTTCATAATAGTGTTTAGGTTTTGATTTGGTTTAAATAATCATCAATCGTAGGCAAATTATTCAAGGAGGGAATATTTTACGCTTCCAAAAATAACAAAAAATTGTATAAACGCAAACGTTTGCGTAAGATTATTTTTTTTCGAGTTACAAAAAGATTTAAAACACAAAATCATTTTAAAATTTATCTTTTAAAATGATTTCGATTACATCAAAAGGTTCTATAAAAAAGGGTTGGCAACAAAATTTTTATTTTGTTAGAAAGCCAATAAAGATATCTTTTGGTTTTATTACAATTTTTAAATTCTCATTTTTGCCCGAAATAATATTTTTTACACCTGAATATCCTTGCACAACTTCTTTGTATTTTGTATTAAGATCAATATTTTTTTCTTCTTCTCCCACATTTATAATACACACAATTTTTTCCTCGTTATTATATCTGCAGTAAGTATAGAGGTCATTTTCAGGAATATACTGAAACATTTTACCCGTTTTTAGAGCAGAAGATTTTTGCCTGAAATTGGCCAGCGTTTTTACAAAGTCAAAGACTTCATTTTCCTGTCTTGTTCTCCCTTCTTTGGTAAATTTATCAATACTGTCATTTTTCCATCCTCCCAAAAAATCAGATCTCACTAATCCATCAGGATTACTAAAGCCTTTCATACCTATTTCATCCCCGTAATAAAGTTGTGGAATTCCTCGGTAAGTAAGCAACCAACCTAAAGCAATTTTATATTTATTTATATCCTCTTTGACAACGGAAAAAAATCTTGAAAGATCGTGGTTATCTAAAAAAATAATCTGACCCAATGGATTTTTATACAAAATATCCTGTGCAGCGGTGTTATATAATTTCATTAAGCCATCCGTCCAGGCTGGTGATTCGTTTAATGCAGGTTGGATACCATAGAAAAGCATTTGAAAATCTGTTGTATTTTGAAGATTACTTTTAAAAGAATTAGTCAGATTATTCTCACAAAAATAACTTTGGTTTACAACACCGTGTACCCATGTTTCGCCAAACATTGTGATGGATGGATATTCAGCTAAAAGCGCGTTATTACATGCGTTCATAAATTTTAAATCGTTGTAAATATAGGTGTCAATGCGCCAACCATCTACCCCAAATTCTTCTACTGACCATAAGGCATTTTGTATAAGATAATTTGCCACAAAAGGATTACTCTGATTTAAATCAGGCATATCTTTTACAAACCAGCCATCAGTCATAATTTTTGTTTGCGAAGGCACTGCATATGGATCAAACAAAACCTGATCTCTGTAGGATGTTTGCGTATATGTTGGCCACTCGTGCAGCCAGTTGTCCATTGGTTTATCGAGCACAGTAAAATGTTGAGAACCTACATGATTGTACACTGCATCCTGAATTAATTTCATTCCTTTTGCATGAATAGCCTCGCTTAGTTTTTTGTATGTTTCGTTTCCTCCTAACCTGGGATCAACAACATAATGATTGGTTATTGAATAGCCATGTTCTGTTCTTTTGGCCATATCATTTAAAAGTACAGGCGTCATCCAAACTGTTGTAACACCCATGTCTTTTAAATAATCAAGTTTACTTATAACTCCCTGCAAATCGCCACCATGGCGCAAATACATTGAATCTCTGTTTAATGACTGGTCTTTTAACCCCGCAATTTTATCATTGGTTTCATCGCCGTTGCTAAACCTGTCGGGCATTAATAAGTAAATAAAATCCGACGATGTTATACCCTGGGCATATTTTTTTCCATTGCCCGATTTTTTAGATTCCAGAGGAAATAAAATTGTTTCGGCTTTATTTTTATACTTTAAAATAAAAGAGGCTTTCCCAGGTTTTGCTGTTGGCAGAATGGTAACATCCAAAGCAAGATATCTTTCATTTTGCAGCCTGTTTATTTTTGTAAGAATAACACCAGGATAATTTGTTTCAACAATTGCCTGTTTAATTGATTCAGCATCGTTATAAACAAGTATCTGAACTTTATTCCATTTCATACCTATCCACCAGTTTGATGGATAAAAAGAAATTTTTTGAGAAAAAGTTTGAATTGAAAAAGATAAAAACAGCGAAACAAAAACAAAGTAAAATTTATTCATTGATATTTTATTAGATGAACAACTTAATTATTTATTTCGGTTTGGGC
>JANLVW010000137.1:0-1065 GCA_031364205.1 Ferruginibacter sp. | reverse complement strand
GGTTATGTGCCAACACCGCATTGTATTTTTAAAAATACATTTAAACTAAAGCCAGGGCACCATTTAAATTTAAGTATGCGAACCAAAACTTTGCATACAACCCAATACTGGAATGTATATCATGCTTACAATAAGCAAACTTTAAAAATAGATTTACCCGAAGCCATTGAAGAGACAGAAAAATTATTGATCAGTGCTTTTCAATATAGGATGGTAAGTGATGTGCCGGTGGGCGTTTTTTTAAGTGGTGGTTACGATAGCAGTTGCGTAACGGCCATATTGCAGGCCAATAGCACCCAAAAAATTAAAACATTTACGATTGGAATGCCTGATGCAGGCTTAAATGAAGCACCATTTGCAAAAGAAGTAGCTGCCCACTTGGGTACTGACCATACAGAATATTATTGTACAGAGAAAGAAGCGATAGAAATTGTACCGCAATTGCCTTTTTTTTATGATGAACCCTTTGCTGACAGCAGCGCAATACCTACTATCCTTGTAAGTAGAATTGCAAAAGAAAAAGTAACTGTTGCACTTTCGGCAGATGGCGGCGATGAGATATTTGCCGGCTATAACCGCTACGATTACCTTATAAAATACGGTGACAGGCTTAACAGTATTCCTCCGTTTATTAGAAAAGGTGCAGCAAAACTTATGCATGCAATACCTGCCCAATCAATCCCTATCTTAAATAAAAAATACTTGTTCCATTCTCGGTATGAAAAGCTAAAAAATTTATTGAAACAGCCAAGTGTTAATAATATTCTTCAAAGTATAACGCAGCAACTTGATAAATCTGAAGTGGATTTACTGATAAAAAACCATGTTGATACGCTTAGCTCCGGGTTTGATAGCGAAGAATTAAAACCCGAATATTACTCCGGCATGGCATACATGATGGCAGTAGATTACCAAACTTATATGCTCGATGATATTTTACAAAAGGTAGATCGTGCTACCATGAGTGTTGGTTTGGAAGGGCGAGAGCCATTTATTGACCAACGAATTATAGAATGGGCTGCTCAATTGCCAATGAACTATAAATACAATAGTGGCAGCAAAAAA
>JANLVW010000109.1:0-1491 GCA_031364205.1 Ferruginibacter sp. | reverse complement strand
AACAGTACTAAACTGCAAAGATGAAATGATAGGTATAAATTTCTTGTGTTGCCAATCAGGAATTGTAATGATTTATATCAGTAGGATAATGTAGAAATTTGGCAATAAAAAATCTACCTAAAGTTTTTCAAACCGGCCTGTTATTTTTTTGATTTTAATTCTGTACATAACAAACTTTACCCTATCACCATCTTCCACGATCGTAGTCACTTCATGCTCATGTGCATGTACGGTACTACTTGTTTCCAGAGAAAAAATATTCCCAAAAAGTATTCCTCTTGCTTTTTCTTTTTCTTCATTTTTAAGTTCCTCAAATTCGCCTTGTACAATAATACTTTGCCAGTTTCTCATGTCAGTCATCTGGTCCACTTCAAAACAAACATTTGAGTTTTTTCTAAGCATTTTTAATTTCTTGCCCATGTTCGTCTGCCCATAAATATATTTACCATCATAAGTATAAGTTACCGGGACGATGTAAGGTTTTTCGCCATCTGTACATGCAAGCCGTCCTACAACCTGGCTACTTAGCAGGTTATTTATTTGATCATTATTTAGTTCTCCTAACATATCTTTCGTTTTGTGTAAAATTATTACTGATTTTAATTTTAGGATATGACGAGAATCACTGACTTACCTTATTTGTATCACCTGATATTTTTATCTGCCTAAATATTAATTCAACATACTGTTACCTGTTTTTATTTTTAAGAAACCGTATGTTACATTTGCGCAGGCTTACCAGCTTTAAATCAATAATTATGGCAAATAAAAAACAGCATATAGAAACCATTGCAGTGCATGGTGCACATCAAAACTCATCCTACAGCAGTGACATTATACAGCCCATACATCTTTCAACCACTTTTGAAAGAAAAGCAGATGGCTCGCTTAATGACCATGTATACACTCGCATTAGCAACCCCAACAGGCTTACAGTTGAAAATAAAATTGCTGCATTAGAAGAATCTGTAACTGCCATTGCATTTTCATCTGGCCTGGCTGCTGTAAATGCTTTGTTTGAGAACATACTTGAGCCCGGAAGCCACATTATACTTCCGGATGACTGTTACCACGGTACCCGTCTTTTGATGGATAAGTTTTTTAAACGCTGGCACGTAAGTTTCGATTCAACAGATATGACTGTGATTGAAAACATAAAAAAACTTATAAAACCCAACACAAAATTGATATGGATGGAAACACCATCCAACCCACAACTAAAAATTGCAGACATAAAAGCTATTGTTGCATTGGCTGCAAAACATAACATTACTACTGCATGTGATAATACTTTTGCTACGCCTATTTTACAGAAGCCTTTGCAAATGGGTGTTGATTATGTGATGCATTCTTCCACAAAGTTCTTTAGCGGACATTCAGATATTTTAGGAGGAGTAGTATGCACCAACCACACAAACGAAACGGCAACTAATATTAGAGAATACCAGGCAATTGCAGGTGCCGTACCATCGCCATTTGATTGCTGGTTGC
>JANLVW010000359.1:0-1976 GCA_031364205.1 Ferruginibacter sp. | reverse complement strand
CATATACCTGCTCAATATTTTCCCATTCAAAACCTACCGTTTTAGATTTTTCCTGCAAACGTATTGCCTTCACCATCGAAGGAAGCGATTTTGGTACACCTTGTAATATAGATTTTTTACCTTCCTTTAATTTCAATTTTTCCCAGTTTTGTTTTACATCATCCTCTGTTGCTACGGTTTTTAATCCTTCCATATTGCCGTCTCCATAAATATGTGGATGACGATATATTAATTTATCGCAAATTCCATTTATGACATCATCTAATATAAATTCGTTTTTTTCATTGCCTATTTTTGCGTAGAAAACAATGTGCAGTAAAATATCGCCAAGTTCTTCTTTTATGCCAGTCCAATCTTCTGCATCTATTGCGTCAGCCAATTCGTAAGTTTCTTCAATGGTAAGCTGGCGAAGGGTTTGAATTGTTTGTTTCATATCCCACGGGCATTTTTCCCTGAGTTCATCCATTATTTTTACCAGCCTTAAAAAGGATTCATTCATAATTACATTTTAAATATTGTTAACCCAAACAGCAGCAACATAAAAAATATGGAGAGAAACGTAAGGGCAAAACTGAGGATAAATAATTTTAGAATGGTCTTCGCTCTTCGCTGTTCATAAAAATGCCTGACGGCTTTGTATAAATATAGAGGAAATATAAACCACAGTACGCTTATTACTATATCTAAAAAATACAAATGAGGGAGTTCACTCAATGCCCGCAAAACCAGAATACCAATTATAGCGATATAGACGAAAATGTAAAAGTGAATGGTAAAAATGATGTGAGATACATAATAAAACTTTTGTTGGCGGGCATATAATAATTTTAACAGTAAAGCAAAAAATGGAAGGGAGAGCAGCAAAACCTGTGGAATAAGATGAAGTCCTTTTTCCTTTAAAGCCTCTTTAGCTCCCTTGGGATCGTTATCAAATTTTTCCTGCAGTTCAAATTGTTTTTCCATCAGAATTCTCTGTATAAAACCGCATTCTATTTTTTTTATTTTATTCAACGAATCAAATTCTGCCCTGTTTTTATAGGAGTAAATGCGAAATATTGTAATTGCACCTTTACCATTTTGTAAAAGTTTTTGTATAGAATCTATTCCGTAAATTTTCATGACCATTACAAGTTCAGCAGAATCTTTACCCTGTAATTGTAATTTTTTAAAAAGTTTTACAGAGTCTTTTTGAGTATAGGTTTCAGGCTTTTCACTTTTCTTAATTACGTCTTCACTCTTAACAAAAAAAGAAAAAATTATCAGAAAAAAAATAAAGGAGGTAAACACATAAAATCTTACAGGATTTAGGTACGACATTCGTCTACCTCTTATATATTCGGATGTAAGAAAACCTGGTTTGGTAACAACATATTTTACAGAACTAAAAAATTTGCCATCAAAATGGGTTATATCTTTAAAAAAGTGAACTATTAGATGCAAGATTGATTCTTGCGGATCAACGTTTTCCTGACCACAAAATGAACAATACTTACCATGTACTACAGCATTACAGTTAAGGCAGTTTTTATCTTTTCTTTCCTTTAAATGACTCACAAGTTAATTTTGTTAAAAATAATAAACTTTATCTTGATGTTGTGAACAAACAAAATGAAAGGATTGTATTTTTACTATATTCAAATTATTAGTAAATGAAGAAATTTTTTTTAGCTGGATTTATTTTACTTTTTTTTAATACCCTTCAAGCTCAATATTATTATAAAGATTTAGTTAGTAATGCACAGGTAGTTTCAGATATGAAGGTTTATAAAGACAATAAAATAAAAAAAATTATTTTAAAAAGCTTTGAAGATAATGGCTCGGAAAGCAATGGTTTTTTTTGTGAAAAAAAATTGAATAAAGATTATTCCAAATCAGAATTATATACACGTGCAGATATTTCTGCGGCGTCTCTGTTTACATCAACATTTGACAAAGATGGAAAACTTTTAAACACTTACGATAGTTCATTGTTAGCG
>JANLVW010000086.1:0-4304 GCA_031364205.1 Ferruginibacter sp. | reverse complement strand
CAGCTTAACGATGATAACGCCGCTATCTGTTGTAATTTTTACTTTTACTGATTTATCAATTGAAGGTGAAACAATAGGCTTTTTTGTTTTGCTGCCAACGACAGATTTTTTCTTTACAACTTTTTTGGAACTAACTTTTTTTGGAACGGTTTTTTCAGCAATCTGAGCAAACATGTCACCAGCAAAAAACAAAGAAAAACAAAACAATAAAAACTTAAATATTTTCATCAATATAATTTTAAATAAATTTTTGATTTTGAAAGTACAATAATACATGATCTTTTAAAAGATCTTCCTGATGATTTAAAAATAATTCAGGCAATGCTTTTAACTGCGTAAAATGTGGCCAACCCTCTTCATCCAATCCATCATTTTTATAATAGTCGCTGGCAGATAAAATTGTACAGATGGCAATATGCATCAAATCCTGTTTTTGCTCTTTACTAAATGCCTGAGGGCCCTGTCCAAGTTCCTGCACACCAATTAAAAGCAATACGCCATTCATATCCGGCTTTATACCAAAATGTTCTTTAAGTTTAATACGAAGCTTAAGCCATCGTACCTGTAAGTCTTCTTCCACATGTTGCATTGCACAAATGTAGCATTTATGCTTTTCCCGTTTATATTTGCAACAGTTAAATAGAAAATAAAAGAATGTTACAGATAAGTTATATAAAGCAATATCCTGAAATTGTGAAGGAAAGGCTGGCGGTTAAACATTTTGGAAACATTAATCTGATAGATGAAGTTATAGCTGTAGATGAAGAAATTAGAAAACAAAAAGCTGTAACAGAAAACCTACAGGCGCTTATAAATACAACATCCAAAGAAATTGGGGCTTTAATGGCAAAAGTAAATGCTGAAGAAGCAACAGGCAAACGCAATAATGTAGCTGAATGGAAAGAAAGTTTAGCCGGTAGAAAAATAATTTTACAACAACTTGAAGAAGATTTTACCAATAAGATTTTATTACTGCCAAACCTTCCACATACATCTGTACCCGAAGGAAAAACACCTGAAGAAAATGTAACTGTACTTACAGGTGGAACGCTGCCCGATTTGCCTGAAAATGCAAAACCACACTGGGAACTTATAAAAGAATACGATCTTATAAATTTTGAAACAGGCGCAAAACTTACCGGTAGTGGCTTTCCGGTCTATAAAGGCAAGGGAGCAAAATTACAAAGGGCACTAATTCAATATTTTTTAGACTATAATATAGCAGCCGGTTACATTGAGTATTTGCCCCCATTGATGGTTAATGCTGCAACTGCTTATGGTACGGGTAGCTTACCTGATAAAGAAGGGCAAATGTACCATGTTACGGCCGATGAACTTTACCTTATACCAACAGCTGAAGTGCCGGTTACAAATATTTACAGCAACGAAATAATAAAGGAAGTTGATATGCCTATTAAAATGACTGCATACACGCCTTGCTTTCGCCGTGAAGCGGGCAGTTTTGGTAGTGATGTACGTGGTTTAAACAGGGTTCACCAATTTGATAAAGTTGAAATTATTCAATTGGCACATCCCCAAAAAAGTTATGAAGTTTTAGAAGAAATGGTAAACCACATTGAAAGGCTTTTACAGTTTTTAGAACTACCCTACCGCATATTAAAATTGTGCGGCGGAGATATGAGTTTTGCCTCTGCACTTACCTACGATTTTGAAGTTTTTTCAGCTGCGCAGAAAAAATGGCTGGAAGTAAGTTCAGTAAGTAATTTCGAAACATTTCAGACCAACAGAATGAAAATTCGTTACAAAGATGAAGATGGCAAAACGCAGTTGCTGCATTCCTTAAATGGCTCAAGCCTTGCGCTGCCAAGAATTGTTGCAGCTTTGCTGGAAAATAACCAGCGGGAAGATGGAATTTATTTACCAAAAATATTACACCAGTATTTTGGTGCAGCAAAAATTGAAAGAAATTAAATTTTTAATAATACTATCAAAAATCCCTTTTTAAGATTTTAAAAAGGGTTTTTCAATTAGGAGAAGTTTAGTATTTTAATACTAAATTAATAACCCCGCATTAAACAATTTTCTGAAATACAAGTCTTAATTTTCTAGCATCTAAACATACTAAAATGGCTTTATCAAATCGTTTAAAAAACCAGCATCTGTTGTGGCGTGCCGGCTTTGGACCAATGGCTGAAAATGTTGCAGAGTTGAATGAAATAAGCACAAAAAACCTTTGGAAAAAATTAATAGATTCCTCTGCTGAAGCACCTCAAAAAATTGATGTAGCAGCCAACCCTTTTGAAGATAAAACCATGATGAATGTTGATGGGACTGTAATGGAATATTCAAAACTGGATGCAGATAAAAAAAGAGCCGTAGCAAAACAGGGAAGAGAAGATTTGAAGGATATGAATATTGCCTGGCTCAATTTAATGATAAACAGTAAGGCACAGTTAATAGAAAAAATGAGTTTTTTTTGGCATGGGCATTTTGCATGTAGAAGTAACAATGCTTACTTTTCTCAAAACCTAGTAAACATTGTACGAACAAATGCACTGGGAAATTTTGGAGAAATGCTTAAAGCTGTAAGTAAAACTCCTGCCATGCTGCAGTTTTTAAACAACCAGCAAAACAGAAAAGGAAACCCTAACGAAAATTTTGCCAGAGAAGTGATGGAATTGTTTACGTTGGGCAGAGGAAACTATACCGAAAAAGATGTAAAGGAAGCCGCAAGATCGTTTACCGGATGGGGTTTTGATAAAACGGGAGAATTTGTTTTTAGAAAATCTGTGCATGATGATGGAGAAAAATATTTTATGGGGCAAAAAGGAAATTTTGATGGTGATGACATTTTAAACATCCTTCTAAAAAAACCGGAAACAGCCACTTTCATTACAAAAAAAATATACCGCTATTTTGTAAATGAAAATATAGATGAAACGAAAATAAAATATTTGAGTAGCCGTTTTTTAAAAAACAATTATGATATAGCAAAGCTGCTGGAAGATATTTACACAAGCGAATGGTTTTATGATCCGCAAAATATTGGCAATAAAATTAAATCTCCCATCGAATTATTAGCAGGTATTAGAAGGTATTTGCCGCTTACGCTTGATAATGATGATGCACAATTGTTATTTGAAAAAGTTTTGGGACAGATACTTTTTTATCCCCCAAATGTTGCAGGATGGGTCGGTGGCAAAAGCTGGATCGACAGCAGCACTTTAATGGTTCGTTTGCAAATACCACAAGTTTTAAGTTCAAAAGATTCACTTGACATCAGACCAAAAACCGACGATGATGTAAACATGGGAATGACAGAAGAAAAAAGAATAAAGCTTGGGAAAAAAACTGCTTATTCAGCAAGTGGTGCAAGTGCTAATATAGATTGGAATACGGTAGATAAAATATTTGAGAATACAGCAAGGCCTAATTTATCACAAGCCATAATTGATTCTTTGTTGCAAACCAAAGGCAGGATTGATGGGTCCTTACTATCCAATTATTTAAATAACGAAAGCAGAGAAAGTTTTATAAAAAGTGTAGTTATAAATGTAATGAGTACACCGGAGTATCAGTTGTGCTAGGGAAGATGTGAGACACAAGAAGCAAGACAAAAGACAAAAGATGAAAGACAAAAGATGCTATACACAATACAAAACTCGGAGTTTCATTAGCGACTAACCCGTAACCTCCAACCCGCAACCCGCACTTCGCAACTTAAAAAAATATACCATGCATTTTAAACGCAGAGAATTTTTACAGATTGGCTCGCTGGCTACAGCATCGTTGATGATGCCTAAATTTTTAAAGGCATTTGAAAAACCAGCCATGGTTCCTGCAGGTAATAAAGTAGTGGTTGTACTCCAGTTCAGCGGTGGCAACGATGGTCTAAATACTGTAATACCGTTTAGCAACGATATTTATTACAGGGAAAGAAAAGTAATTGGAATAAAGAAAGAAGATGCATTATCGCTTACAGACGCAGCCGGACTTCACCCATCACTCGAAGCATTTAAAGGTTTATATGACGAAGGAAATTTGAGTATTATGAATAATGTAGGTTATCCCAACCCTGACAGATCGCATTTTAGAAGTATGGATATTTGGCAAAGTGCAAGTGCCAGCAACGAATATATAAATACAGGTTGGATAGGCCGATACTTAGATTCTCAATGCAAGGGTTGTGACAAACCAACACAGGCATTGGAGCTGGATGATACACTGAGTCTTGCTTTAAAAGGCTACAACAACAAAGGTCTTGCATTTAAAGATCCACGAAAATTATATAATACCAGCAACGAAAAGTTTTATAAAGATATAAATGCAGCGCATCCAAAAAC
>JANLVW010000042.1:0-2408 GCA_031364205.1 Ferruginibacter sp. | reverse complement strand
CTGTTTTTTTAAATGAATCAGAAATTAATATTTTCAATCATTTAAAAAATGATAAAAAAATCAGACCACTGATAATTGATCAGGATGAGAAAACTCTTCAACATTATATAAGAAACAAATTGCAGGAACGAATTTCCTTTTACAACGAATGCCGGCTCGTACTTACAGGCGATCAACTAAATAAAGATGGGTTTGCAGTAATTCATAAATATATAAACGAACTGCCTCAATAATAAATTAAAAAAATGAATAAATCTTTTTTAAAGACCGGAGCATTACTGGGAGCACTAACAATAATATTCGGTGCCTTTGCAGCACATGCTATTAAAAGCAGGGTAAATTCAGAAACGCTTGCTATTTTTGAAACCGGAGTAAGGTACCAGATGTATCATGTGTTAGCCATTATATTAGTAGGAATTATGTATAAAGATTTTCCTTTTAAATCAATGTTATGGGCAGGTAAATTATTTTTAGCAGGAATAATTTTATTCAGCGGTTCTCTTTATTTATTAACTTATTTTAAAGCAGCAGGTAAGGAAAATATGAACTGGTTGGGCGTTGTAACACCATTTGGTGGAATATGTTTTATTGTTGGCTGGTTTTTAATATTAAAAAGTTTTTACCAAACTAAAAAAGGACTCTAATTAATTTTATTTGTATTAAAAACTTATATAAACACAAGCAAACAATTTAAAACAGTTTTTACCTTGCTGCGTAACGTTTTTTATTATCTTTAATGCCATGGCAGAAAAAATAAAATCCATAAAAAAAAATACCAAAGCTGCTGATGTATTGAAGCAGGAAAAAGAAGAAACGATAGGGGTAAAAGATCTTTTAAGGGACGAGCGTACCCATAAAATTGCAGGAAGTTTAAGTTTATTACTGGCTATTCTTTTTTTTGTAGCTTTTACATCTTATCTATTTACCTGGGATGAGGACCAGGACAAGGTTTTTAAGGAGGGATATAAATTGCTTGCAGGGACAGATACTAAAGTCGCTAATTTGATGGGCACTTTTGGTGCTTTCATTTCTCATTTTTTAATTTATAAAGGTTTTGGTGTTGCTTCTTATTTGATATGCACATTCTTTTTTATCATTGGTATCAATCTATTTTTTGGTAAAAAAGTTTTCTCTGTTTTTCGAAATATAAAATATTTAATTGTTGGGCTTCCACTGTTGAGTATTACTGCTGCGGTAATAATGCAGGGTAACGACTTTGCATGGGGCGGTGCAGTTGGCGACATGTGCAGAGATTATCTCTACAATGCTATTGGAAAAATAGGTACTGTAGGAATTATTGCTATCGCATTTTTAGCATATATAATTTGGCGTTTTAATCCTTCATTTAAATTACCCGGCAAAGTAGTTACAGAAAATGCAGCAGATAGTTTTATAAACGAGATTCCGGAAAATGAAATTGATAAAAATAATGAAATTGGGTTTGAAACTGCAGCCACCGGAAATATGCTCATCCACAATGCGGGTATACTAAATATTCCAGATCAAAGCCCGCAGTTTGACCATGATCTTTCGTTATCTGAAAAAGAAGAAGAAGAACAAAAACGAGAAGCGAGAATTATAAATACCGTTATACTTCCACAAAAAAAACAACCCGAACTAATAATTAATGAAGATGTTGAACCGGGTTTTACTGTACAAAAAAAAACGATTGGTAATGATCTTGAGTTAGAAGTAAAAATTGCTCCTGAGGTAATTGATGAAGAAATAGCACATCCAAAAACTGCAGCAGATGTAAACAAAATGGTTCCGTATGATCCTATTTTAGATTTGCGTGATTATAAATATCCCTCTGTAGAATTGCTTGAAAACCACGGCAGCGAAAAAGTAATTCAGGATCCTCAGGAGTTGGAAAATAATAAGAACCAGATTATTTCTACCCTTAAAAATTACGATATTGAAATACAAAAAATATCAGCCACTGTAGGACCAACAGTAACTTTATATGAAATTATTCCGGCGGCAGGCGTAAGAATTTCACGCATTAAAAATCTGGAGGATGATATTGCTTTAAGCCTTGCGGCACTTGGTATTCGTATCATTGCGCCCATTCCTGGTAAAGGAACAATTGGTATTGAAGTTCCAAATACCCGCAAAACAATGGTTAGTATGAAGACGTTGCTGGTAGATGAAAAATTTCAAAAAAGTACGTTTGCTTTGCCCATTGCAATTGGTAAAAGAATTGACAATACGAATTTTATTGTAGACCTCGCCGCTATGCCGCATTTACTAATGGCAGGCGCAACGGGCCAGGGAAAATCAGTTGGCTTAAATGCAATACTTGTTTCTTTACTCTATAAAAAACATCCATCACAATTAAAATTTGTTCTGGTAGATCCTAAAAAAGTGGAACTCAGTATTTACAAAACAATTGAAAAACATTTTTTGGC
>JANLVW010000019.1:0-2388 GCA_031364205.1 Ferruginibacter sp. | reverse complement strand
GTGATTTTGACGAGGTTTAAATATTGGAAAGTTGAAAAAAACATTGATTTGCTTGTATTAATTTCAGGGCCTGAGCCACAGCGAACAGCATTTGAAAATATGGTGCTTTTGCAAATGACAAAACTTTCTTTTAAAATGGTTTTGGTAAGAGGATTGCCAGGTGCTCCAAATAAAATTATCAATACAAAAAAAGAGTTGGAAATTTTTGATCATCTTCCTGCTCTTGAATTAAGTAAGTTAATTCAATCTTCAAAAACGATTATTGCAAGAAGTGGATATTCTACAATAATGGATCTCATCTCACTTCAGCAAAAAGCAATTTTAATACCAACACCTGGACAAACTGAACAGGAATATCTTTCGAGTTATTTATCAGCTAAAAAATATTTTGTAGCGGCTCAGCAAAGAAGATTTAATCTGATAAAAGAACTACAAAATTTCAAAAGTGTAGAATTAAAAACTTTGCCCGCTGCTGAAAATAATAAATTACAAGAGGCGATTATATGTTTGAAATAAATACGCCTCTTTCATTTTTATTATGACTACCAATAATGCTATCCGCATTGTTTTCATAAAAAAAAAATTTACAGCGGGTTGATAAAAGCGCTGTATTTTTTACGATCTCCGAATTAGCAAAACTTGTACTCTCTCCAAATATAATAACCTGACTATCATTTTTTTTTACAGATTCTTTGATTTTATCAATTTCAATATTATGTAAAGAATTAAAAAAATGAAGAGGAGAATAAGGAGTTTTTTTTAATAAATCTTTTACTTTTTCATATTGTTTTTCTTCTCCTATAAAAAGGGTATTTGAAAAAGTTGAACTTATAGAAGAACGTTTGTCAACGGAAGAAAGAGTTTTAATTTTCGCAATAGTTTTACCTGCTGTTATTGCAATGAACATGGCAGTACGTTTTATTTTATTTATTTTGTAATGTTTATCTACAAAGAGTTTCATAGCACCATAAAAATGGTTTATGTATGCGCCATCTTTTTTTTGAGTACTTTCTCCTTTAAAATGAATAATGGTTAGCTCACCTAAATAATAATTTTGAAGGCCTGCTTTTATAATTCTGTAACTTAAATCAATATCTTCTCCATACATAAAAAAAGCTTCGTCAAAACCACCAGTAATTTCAACTGTATTTTTACTTAGCATCATAAATGCGCCGGCTAAAACTTCCACTTTACTGTTTTCCTTTTCCGGCAAATGCCCTGCATAATATTTTGAAAACAATGATGAATTTGGAAAAATATTGGTTAGGCCAATCATTTGAAAAAGTCCGGCAGAAGCTGTGGGTAAACAACGTTTACTTTCATTTAAAAATGCGCCGCTTCCATCTACCATTCTTACACCCAATGCACCACAATTCTTGTTTTTTTCAAAAAATGAAATACACTTTTCAAAACAATCCTCCGGTAAAATTGTATCAGGATTTAAGAACAAAATATATTCTCCTTTAGCAACTAAAACAGCGCTATTATTTGCTTTTCCAAAACCCAGATTAATACTGTTCCAAATAAATTTTACGGAAGGAAATTTAGGAGTAAGATATTCTTTGCTTCCATCAGTAGAATTATTATCAACAACAATAATTTCTGCGCTTAAACCCTTGCGTGCTTTTATAACTGATAGCAGACAATGCTCCAGAAAAAACTTAACGTTATAATTTACAACAATGATAGAAAGCTTCATGTAAATACGAAATACGATTTTTTTATTGGCTTAACAAAATTGAATATCCCAAATATAAATTTCAATCTTCATCAACAGCTATCAGACAGTATATTTGCTAGATGTTAATGGAAACTCTTTTAAATGCAGTAAAGGCGGGCGGTGATCAAATGCAACATTACTTTAATGGAAGATTTACTGTCAGCAGTAAAACCAATATCAATGATTTAGTTACCGAGGCTGATCATGCTTCGGAAAAGGCAATTATTGAAATGATTCAAAAAAATTATCCTGATCATTTTATTTTAAGTGAAGAGGTGGGTGAAATGGCAACCGGCAGCAATACCAAATGGATCATTGATCCCATTGACGGTACCATCAATTTTGCCAGCGGCATTCCACTTTGTTGCGTAAGTATTGGCATTGAGCAAAACGGCGAAATGATACTGGGCGCTGTTTATAATCCTTTCATCAACGAATTGTTTTTTGCACAAAAAGGTGTTGGCGCATCGCTGAATAATAAAAAAATAAGCGTAAGCAAAAAAACAGAAGTGTTGCACAGTTGCTTAGTAACCGGTTTCCCTTATACTTATCTGGATATGGAAAACGGCCCGCTGGAAGTGTTTGAACGTTTGGTACGCAAAGGTGTTCCTGTACGCAGGTTAGGAAGTGCGGCCATCTATTTGTGTTGGGTTGCTGCCGGCAGGTTT
>JANLVW010000851.1:0-3673 GCA_031364205.1 Ferruginibacter sp. | reverse complement strand
TTAAAATCAAGCAAACTTATATTAATGGGCAATTAGTTGCTGAAAATGGAAACACATTAATAGCAACTAAAAAGTCGGGCATTATCAATCAGTTTAATTGTAATGAAAAGCAACTTGAAGATTTTTCAATTTTGGATATTGGCGAAAAAGAAATATTTGTAATTGAAGCTTTGGAAGGGCAACTGATTACAAATAAATTAAAACTTGCCCCAACTATTAAAGATGGATATATCGTTAGTGATCCATCAAGAGATATTTTAAAAATTGTGGTAGTTAACCGGTATAAAAATGCTGTTGTTGCAAAATCATTTGTAAAAAACTTTGGAATTCAGCAAGGGGCGATGGCTTCAACGGTTGCACACGACAGTCATAATATTATAGCAGTTGGGGTGGATGATGATAGTATTTGCCGGGCTGTAAATCTGGTCATCAAGGAACAGGGCGGCATTAGTGCTGTATGCAAATCAGAGACAAAAGTTTTGGGCTTACCGGTTGCAGGTTTAATGAGCAATGAAGATGGGTTTGAAGTGGCAAATGCTTATACTTTTATTGATAAAATGACAAAACATGCTTTAGGTTCAACCTTAGCAGCTCCTTTTATGACACTCTCTTTTATGGCACTGTTGGTAATACCACATTTAAAACTAAGTGATTTAGGATTGTTTGATGGCGATGACTTTAAGTTTATTGTATAATTAAAACAAATGCAACTATTTCGATTTCATTACAATATCCTTTAGCTGAAAAAAAGGTTGGTAAATTGGATATAAAAGTTTGATTTATTGCAATTAAAGATAGGCTAAGAACTGGCGGATTAAAATAATATGCATGATGTTTTTAAATTCTATGATAGACCAGTCACATATTTCGCAACTGATTTATTACGATGATTTGAATGCATTAAAAAAGTTTTAAAAAACTTTTCATAAAATCTTTGCCATATCATTTGTAGCACTTACCTTTGCACTCCAAATTAAAAAACGAAAGTTTAAAGTTCTTTAAATATGTCACAACGAATCAGAATAAAATTACAGTCTTACGACCATAATCTGGTTGATAAATCAGCTGAAAAGATTGTAAAAACTGTACGCAGTACTGGCGCAGTAGTAACAGGACCAATTCCTTTGCCTACGCACAAGAAAATTTTTACTGTGTTGCGTGCCCCTCATGTTAACAAAAAAGCACGTGAGCAGTTTCAATTGTGTACGCACAAACGTTTATTAGACATTTACACCAGCAGTAGCCGTACGGTTGATGCTTTAAGTAAGTTAGACTTACCAAGTGGTGTAGACGTTGAAATTAAGGCCTGATGAACCCTCCGGGTAAAAACGGAAAGGCAAAAGGTTAGTTCTTAAAAAAAATATTGAACATCCATCTCCTCTTATTTAGAGGAGCGCTGGATAAAAAAAGAATACAATGAAAAGTATTATTGGAAAAAAAATTGGCATGACCAGTATTTTTGATGCAGCAGGAAAACAAACTGCTGTAACAATTATCGAGGCAGGCCCCTGCGTAGTAACGCAAAAGAAAACTGTTGAAACAGACGGTTACAATGCCCTTCAGATAGCATTTGGCGACAAAAAAGAAAAGCACTCCATTAAAGCTGAAATTAATCATTTCGCCAAAGCCCAAACATCTCCCAAAAAAGTAGTAAAAGAATTACGTGATACAGAATTAACACAGGCTGTTGGTGAAACCATCACTGTTGACATTTTCGCCGAAGGTGATAGTGTTGAAGTAGTAGGTACAACCAAGGGTAAAGGATTCCAGGGTGTTGTTAAACGTCATGGTTTTAGCGGTGTCGGTGGACAATCACATGGTCAGCATGATCGTTCGAGAGCTCCTGGTTCTATTGGTAACTCTTCTGACGCAAGCCGTGTATTTAAAGGTATGCGTATGGGTGGTCGTATGGGCGGTGATAGAGTGAAAATGAAAGGACTTAAGGTTGTGAAAATTTTCGCAGAAAAAAATTACATTTTGGTTAGTGGTTCGGTTCCGGGCCATATTGGTTCAATCGTTTTAATACAGAAATAATTATGCAACTCGATATAATAAACGCAAAAGGAGAAAAGACCGGAAGAATGGTTGAATTACCGGAAGAAATTTTTGGAATCGAACCAAACGATCACGTATTATACTTAGCTGTAAAGCAGTACATGGGCGCTCAACGTCAAGGTACACATAAAGTAAAAACAAGATCTGAAGTACAGGGTTCGTCTAAGAAACTTCATAAGCAAAAAGGTACAGGAGGTGCTCGTAAAGGTAATTTACGTAGCCCTATATATAAGGGTGGTGGTACCATATTTGGCCCAAAGCCGCACAAGTATGATATCAAGCTTAACCGTAAGGTGAAAGATCTTGCTAAAATGAGTGCACTTGCCTACAAAGCAAAAGAAAACAACATTTTTATACTTGAAGACTTGGTAATGGATGTTCCAAAAACCAAAACTTTTACAGGTGTTCTGAAATGTTTAAACATTGGTAACAAGAAATCTTTGTTTGTTGTTCCTGAATACAATGACAATTTTTATTTAAGTCTGCGTAATGTACCCGGTGTAAATGGAACTGTTATCAGCGATATGAATACATATGATATCCTTAACGCTAATGTTTTGGTATTGTCTGAAAGTGCTGCAAAATTATTTTCTGCAGAAGTAGAAGAAGAAGCTTAAAAAAGTAATAAACGAGATGTATAAATTTGCACAATTGCGTATTTGCACATTTGAAAATAAAGAATTATGAAACCGTCTGACGTATTAATAAAGCCTGTATTATCAGAGAAAGCTAACAAGCAAGCTGAGAAAATGAACCGTTTCACTTTTATAGTGGACAGAAAGGCTAATAAGCTTGAAATTAAAAAAGCTGTTGAATTGTTTTATGGTGTACAGGTAGAAATGGTAAACACACAAGTCGTTCCATCAAAACTTAAGGCGAAATATACCAAAGCAGGTTTTATTGTGGGTCGCAAGCCTGCAAAGAAAAAGGCAATTGTTACTGTAGCACAAGGTGAAACTATTGATGTGTACAGTGCTGGCTAAGGATTGGGATTTCATATATTATTAAGAATGGCTATCAGCGCCGCTAAGTCTGAAATAAAAAATAACATGCCACTTAGAAAATACAAACCAACCACAGCCGGAACGAGATGGAGAATTGGTAACGCTTATGCCGAAATAACCACGAACATCCCTGAAAAATCTTTGCTTGAAGCTCAGAAAAATTCAGCCGGTCGTAACTCTCAGGGGCGTAGAAGTATGCGTTATATGGGTGGTGGAAATAAAACAATGTATCGCCTTGTAGATTTTAAAAGAAACAAGAAGAACATTCCTGCTACTGTTAAGACAATTGAATATGATCCAAACCGTACTGCATTTATAGCTTTGCTATCATATGCTGATGGTGAAAAGCGTTACATCATTGCTCCGGCAGGTTTACAGGTCGGTCAAAGTGTAATGAGTGGTGATGCAGTTGCCCCTGAATTGGGTAATGCACTCATGTTTAAAAACATGCCGCTTGGTACCAACGTTCACAATATTGAAATGCAGCCTGGTCAGGGTGGTATATTAGTTAGAAGTGCAGGTACTTCAGCTCAACTAAGTAACAAAGAAGAAAAATATGCGATTCTTAAAATGCCAAGTGGTGAGTTAAGAAGAGTATTAATAAATTGCTACGC
>JANLVW010000796.1:0-2627 GCA_031364205.1 Ferruginibacter sp. | reverse complement strand
GTTTTTGTATGGCAACATCGTGTATTACCATATCATACGCCCGCTGCATAAAGGTGCTATAAATATTGCAAAAAACCCGTAACCCTTGGGTTGCCATGGGTTTTTTTTAATGAGATTTACTACATTATTTTGTAAAGAATATTAATCCTAAAAATGGATTGGAGATTTTTTTAAAAAAATTTAAAGGAATGTAACGTAGATTATTTATCAAAATAAAAATACCTTGTAATTCTAAGATCACAAGGTATAAAATTTTAAGCGCGGGCTGGACGGGACTCGAACCCGCGACCTCTGCCGTGACAGGGCAGCATTCTAACCAACTGAACTACCAACCCATTTCATTAAAAAACATATTTGGTTTTAAGCAATCTTGTTTTTTCCGGATTGCAAATATACAGTAATTTATATTTTGTAAACAAACTTTCTAAAAAAAATGTAACTCCATCTTTACAAATTATATTACACCTCTAAACTTCCTTAAAGGTTAAACATTATGCCACAACTAAAGAACAGGCAATATCTCGAATTTGAAAAGCCACTAAAAGAATTGTATGAACAAATAGAACAATTAAACATTACGCAAGAAAAATCTGATACAGATATGAGCAGTGCTATAGGATTGCTGCAAGAAAAAATTGATGAAACAAAAAAAGGAATAACCAAAAATTTAACTCCGTGGCAAAGGGTTCAAATGAGTCGTCATCCTGACAGGCCTTACACATTAAAATACATTGAAAAAATGTGTTCTGCTTTTACTGAACTTCATGGTGATAGAAACGTTAAAGACGATAAAGCTATGGTTGGGGGGTTTGCGCAGTTGAATGGAGAAACGGTAATGATTATTGGTCAACAAAAAGGTACCAACACTAAGACACGCCAGTTGCGAAATTTTGGAATGGCAAATCCTGAAGGTTACAGAAAAGCATTGCGTTTGATGAAACTTGCAGAAAAATTTAATAAACCCGTTATAACTTTAATAGATACGCCGGGTGCATATCCAGGGCTTGAAGCAGAAGAACGGGGACAGGGCGAAGCTATTGCCCGAAATATATTTGAAATGATTAGCCTTAAAGTGCCAGTAATATGTGTTATTATTGGAGAAGGTGCAAGTGGCGGGGCCTTGGGTATAGGTGTGGGCGATCGAGTAGTTATGATGGAAAATACCTGGTATTCTGTTATATCGCCTGAGAGTTGCAGCAGCATTTTGTGGCGCAGCTGGGATAAAAAAGAAACTGCTGCAGAACAACTAAAGCTCACAGGCAAAGATATGCTGTCCTTTGGTTTGGTAGATGAAGTTATACCTGAACCAATTGGTGGAGCACATTGGGATTATGACGAAGCTGCGGAAATACTGAGAAATTATCTTATAAAAACTTTACAAGAATTAAAACAAATCCCGGCAAAGGAAAGAGTTGATAACCGCATAAAAAAATTTGGAAACATGGGCTTTTGGGAAGAGTAAAACAATACAAATACAACCCGGGTTAAACTAATTATATGCTTAAGATTGGAATTATTGGTGTAGGACATTTAGGGAAATTTCATTTAAACAATTGGCTTGAAATTGAAGACGTAACTGTTGTAGGTTTCTTTGATACAGATGAAACAAATGCAAAAGCAGTTACTGAAAAATATAAAATTGAAAGATTTAATACATGTGAAGAATTATTAGATAACTGTGATGCTGTAGATATTGTAGCCCCAACAACACAGCATTACGAGCTTTGTGCCCTTGCATTGAGAAAAGGCAAACACGTATTTGTAGAAAAACCACTTACAAATACAATGGACGAAGCAAAATCCCTTTTAAAACTTGCTGTTGAATCTAATTTAAAATTTCAGGTAGGTCACATAGAAAGGTTTAATCCTGCATTTGTTGCCTTAAAAAATTATACACTGGATCCAATGTTTATTGAAGTACACAGACTTTCACAATTTAATCCTCGGGGTACTGATGTAAGTGTAATTTTAGATTTAATGATACATGATATTGACATTATTTTAAGTCTTGTAAAAAGTAATGTAAATTATATTAGTGCCAACGGTGTTGCTGTAATGAGCGATACGCCTGATATTGCCAACGTAAGAATTGAATTTGATAATGGTTGTGTGGCTAACCTTACCAGCAGCCGTATATCAATGAAAAAAATGCGGAAGATGCGGCTGTTTCAAAAAGATGCATACATTGGTATTGATTTTTTAGAGAAGAAAACAGAAATAATAAAATTAAATACACCCGGTGATAAAAATGTTTTTACGTTTGATATTGATACTAACAGCGGTAAAAAAACTATTGCTATTGCAAGCCCGGATGTGCCGGATGTAAATGCGATAAAAATGGAACTGGAAGAATTTAGAAATGCAATTATAAACAATACTGAAACTCCTGTAAGTGTGGTGGATGGTTATAGGGCAATGGAAGTGGCACACCAGATACTGGAAAAAATAAGCAAGGCTAACCATAATTAAAATGAGCAGCAAAAATTTTAATAACACTGCATAATTTGTTCTCTAAAATTATTTTTTGTTACAGTTGAAACAACCCCGGATTCATATAGGATGGTATGCAGCAGGCGATTTTATTGCTGCAATTATTGCATGGGTTATTTTTTATTTTGTTAGAAAAC
>JANLVW010000775.1:0-5108 GCA_031364205.1 Ferruginibacter sp. | reverse complement strand
GCCTCGTTGATTGGGCCACGCAACTTTCGTTAAGGTACTCTCTGCAATAAAAGCTAAATTAATATTCAACCGCCCAAGGGCTGCGGCGGAGGGAGCGATGTGTGCCGCTTCTTTGCGGCATACGGTACAGCGACTAAGGCCGGACAAAAGCCGACCTTACTTAAAACTCCCACAGCCCCACACGTTCTTATTTTCCTCCAATCTCCTTCAACATTTCCTTCACCGCTGCATCGAGTTGTGTATCATTTCCGCTTAAAAGATCTTCATAACTTAAAGGCACTCTAATATCCGGTTCCAACTGCAAATTTTCTGTAGGGCGGTTTTCTTTACCAATTGTAGCAACCATGGGTATACCGAAAACTATTGTTGGGTCAATTTGTGTTTCCCACCAAACCGCAGTGCCGGTGCCGGGCACAGGCATACCAATTAATTTACCAATATTGTTTGCCTTGTATACATAAGGAAAAATATATGCATCGCTGTAATTGCCTTCGCTCATTAAAACGCAGCTTGGGCTCTGCCATCTGTCCATTGGCTCTGTTGGCGATACTTTGTTGCCCTGTGGTGCAAAACGGAGATAAGTATTGCCACTTAAAAAAGTATTTAGATCATTGTGCAGCCAACCACCACCGTTAAACCTGGTATCTACAATGAGTGCCTGTTTGTTTTTATTGCGGCCCATTACTTCATCAACAACTGTTCTGTAACTGCCATCGTTCATGCCCTGCACGTGTACATAACCTACTTTTCCGCCGCTTAATTTATCTACTTTATCGTACATTAATTTTACCCAGCGTTTGTACATTAAGGCAGATTCTTCGCCAAAAGAAATGGGCTTTACAGCTTCTTCAAAACGGCTGTTATTTTTAGCATCGTACATACTAATCAAAGTATTTTTTCCGGTTTTTCTGTTAAGCAGCTTTGCCCAGTCTTCTTTATCGGTCACTGCCTCCCCATCAATTTTCTCAATGATGATACCGGCTTTTATTTTGCTTGCTGTTTTATCTGCAGGGCCACCGGTAATAACTTCTGATATTTTTAAACCATTGCCTGTAAAAGTTTCGTCGTACAATAAACCAAGTGCAGCAGTAGCATCCGGATTTACCGGTTGTGGGGTGTAACGCCCACCGGTATGAGATGAATTAAGCTCTCCCAGCATTTCGCTCAGCAGTTCCTGAAAGTCATAATTGTTGTTTATGTGCGGTAAAAATTTTGCATAAGTAGCTTTATACATACTCCAGTCTATACCGTGTATTGTAGGGTCATAAAATTTTGCTTTTACCTGTCTCCAGGCATGGTCAAAAATATACTCCCGTTCTTTTGCAGGATTCCATACCATTTCTGCAGAAATATTGATGGGTGTTGATTTGCCTGCATCATCAATTTTTAAAAGACTGCCGTTGTTTGTTACAAATACGCTTTTACCATCTTTGCTAATAGCAATACCACTTGGTGAGCCACTTAGCTTGGCAAGTATTTTTGTATCGTGTGTGCGGGGTTCTGTTACCCACAAATCATAGCCTTTTTCAAATGCGGCAAGGTAATATATTTTAGATCCATCAGGCGTTACAGCATAATCGCTTATGGAAGAGCTGTTGATGGTAAGCCTCATTTTTCTGTTATCAATACTGGCAAAATCCGGTGTCCATTTTTTTGATGCTGAATCTTTTTTGGCGGTTGAATCTTTTTTATTCACAGCAGTATCCTTAAAAAGGCTATACTCATCTTTTGATAATTTAAATTCATCGTAAGCAGCGGGGTCAAGGAATGCACCGTAGATATCTACTTCACGGTTTCCCTGAAAAGCAAGGGAACGACGTCCGTCTTTGTTATTGGTCCATGTCATTAATTTTCCACCCATTGCCCATTTAGGATTGTCTTCGCCAAAGCCACTGTTTATAGGGTGCATAACAGTGCCTGAACCATCTGCTTTTATAAGAGCTGCATGGGAGCCGCCAAAACCAAAAAATTCATCATCTGCTATAATATATTTTCCATCAGGACTCCAGTTAAAATCAAGGTCGCCGTCAGAATAACTAAAGTTTTGCCCTTTTGGAATTAGTGTACGAGTTTGCTTGCTTGCTATATTAAATATTTTCAGCAAATTCCTGTTTTCCAGATATGCAACTTCTTTCCCGTCAGGAGAATATTTTGGCAGAAACTCTTCTGCACCGGTTGCAATAAGCGGCTCTTCTTTTAAGATAGTAGCGGCATAAAAATAAGGTTCTTCTTTTCGCACAATAGACGATGTATAAATATCCCAGTTGTCATTTCTTTCAGCAGCATAAATTAAACTTCTGCCATCGGGCGCCCATGCAACCATGCGCTCCTGTTGAGGTGTGTTGGTTATTCTTTTTGTTTGTGTACCATCAACGCTGGTTACAAACACTTCTCCACGAGTTACAAATGCTATTTCTTTGCCGTTGGGCGATAGAGCAAAGCTGCCTACATTGCTGTTCATCGTCACATTCTTTTCTGCATTCTGGCGCCCATCATTGTAAATTTGTATAGAAATTTTTTTAGGCAAAACTTCGTCGGCCATTGTATAAATATCTCCATCGTTTGTAAAGCACAACGTATTGTTTTTACTTATGCTTAAATGGCGTACCGGGTTGGTTTTAAAAGTAGATAACTGGCGCTCAGCCATTGTTGCACCTAGCATTTTTTTATAAATATTCTGGTTACCGTTTTTTTCGCTAAGGTAATAAACAGCATCATCGTCGCTGCTGTAAACAGGCTCTCTGTCTTCTCCCTCAAAATCACTTATTTTTTTATAGGTACCGCTCTTTACATTCATCGTCCACACATCTCTTGTCACAGATGATGTATGGTGCTTGCGCCATGGATCTTCGTACCCTTTTCTGTCTTCAAAAACAATTTCGCTGCCCTTGCTGTTGTAGTGCGCTCTTTCCATGCCAGCACCTGATAATAATACAGGTCTGCCACCTGTTACGGAGACGGTGTACAGATTTTGAAACAGCCGTGGGCTGTAAAAACGCACATTTGATGCCTGCACATTTCTGCCGCTGCCAAATATTATTTGTTTGTCATCAGGCGAAAAATCAAAAGGATAATCACCGGCACTGTTGTAAGTAATGCGAACCGGTGTACCGCCTGTTGCAGGCATTACAAAAACATCAAAATTACCATTGCGGTCACTTGCAAATGCAATATTTTTCCCGTCATGGCTCCAAACCGGCATCATATCCTGTGCTTCGTGAATAGTTAGTGGCATAGCTGTTCCGCCAGCAGCTGCTACTAAATAAATATCTCCTTTGTAACCAAAAGCAATTGTTTTGCCATCCGGCGAAATTGCAGGGTAGCGTAACCACGCAGCATTGGTTTGTGCAGTACCGGAAAAGGCAGCAAATAATAAAAACGTAAGAAGGTAAATTCTCATAATGTTAGGGTAAGGTGATGAATAAAAGGGAGTACAATTTACGGGAAAAAAGGGAGACGTGGTTGGTGGTTGCGAGTTGAAGGTTACGGGTTTGGGGTTGGTGGTTATTTAGGAGTTTACAGTGGGCAGTTTACAATTTGTAGTTTGCAAGATTATGGTCTGTTGTCTGTCATCAATTATCAATCGTAAGTGGTCTATGATCTACTGTACTTAGACTATCGTCCTTCAAACTTTCCATACAATAAAAAATGTTGAATGGGTAAGAAATCTCCTTTATAAACCAATGTAAAACCATTTGCCTGTAATTCTTTTCCCAGCTGTGCAACGGTAGTTTTATGCAGAGGTTTTATTGGTACTGATGGGTCTTCACCTCTATATTCAATCAACAATATTTTTCCTGTGGGCTTCAAAGCTTTTTTGAGAGCCTGTAACATTTCCTGAGGGTATTCTAATTCGTGATAAACATCTACCATAATAGCAAGATCGACACTGCTGTCCGGGAGATTGGGCGATTTGATGGAACTCTTTACAACCTGCACAACGGAATCTTTTATTTGCGCTTTTTTCTTTTTTAGAATATCAATCATTTCATCCTCAATATCTATGGCGTACACTTTACCCTTGGGTACTTTTTTTGCTAATCTAAAACTGTAATAACCTGTGCCTGCGCCAATATCAGCAATTACAGCATCCGGTGCTACAGCTATTGCTTCTATGGCAGCTTTGGTATTTTCTTCTAGGTTTCTGGTATCCCTTTCAAGCCAGTCGCTGCCCATTGCACCCATAACAAATGATATTTCTCTGCCTTTGTAAAATTTGCCAATACCATCTGCAGAACCTTTGCCAAAAGTATAAACAGTATCTTTTATAATTGGTTTGACAATTGAATTTTGTTGTGATTTACAACCTGTGAAAAAAGTACACAGCAATATTAAAACAACAATTATTTTCATGGTAAGTTGATTGATTATGTTTGCTAAAGCAGTAACTAAATTTTAAAAAAAGAGAAGCATAATTAAAAATATAATTCCATATTTTTTTCTCCGGTTGTTTTTAAAAGGATATTAATAACACTTCAATTATTTATTTCATCTAATACATATATTAGCCCCATTAAAGCGCTTTATTAAATGATCCAATATGCCAAAGCACGCCTGATGGGTCGTGTACAAAAAACTCTTTACCCCAGGCTTCATTTTTGATTGGCACCAATCTTACTGTTTTGAATTTAATCGGCAGGTCAAGGGTTAAAAGTTCATTCCAATATGCTTCAACATTTTCCACTTCTAAAAAAATCATACTGTTATCTATCCAGTCTTTCACATAAGCATCCTGCAAATAAAACCCACAAGCATTTTTATAAAAATAAGACATGTTATACGTTAAAATATTTTCTTCAAATCCAAAATCTTTATAAAAGTTTCTGGATATTTCAAAGTTTTCTGCACCAATAAAAGTTCTGATGGAAATTGCTTTTTGATTCATAATTGTATTTTATTATGCAGCTTTTTAAAGTATTTTGAAAACTTGTTAATAGGCATTTGACAGCTTAAAACGAGTTATATCTTTAAGTTACAAACAAATATTATAAACAATGTTATTGTTATACTTTTTAGGCTGAAAATGGTAAAAAATTAAACCATTTCTTTCCTAGTAAAAAGCAATGCCAATGTATTTCCTGCAACAGTATATTTATTACTTTTTGCAT
>JANLVW010000771.1:0-3304 GCA_031364205.1 Ferruginibacter sp. | reverse complement strand
CTTACAATAAATTATTTAATGTTGATAAATAATTGATTTTTTTTCTACAAAAAAATAAATACAGTAGTATTCGGCCTCATCAAATTCTATTAAGTGAGTAATTTAATCCTTCTATTAATCCCTTTGATAATTAATATCCTGCCATTTTTGCACACATTTTCCATTGGCATAATGATTGATCAAGATCCTTGAATTAAATAACCAAACATTATGGCAAAAATAATAGGAATTGATCTTGGTACCACAAACAGTTGTGTATCTGTAATGGAGGCAACGAGCCTGTAGTTATTCCAAATGATGAGGGTCGTCGTACCACACCATCAGTAGTTGGATTTTTAAAAAATGGCGAACGAAAAGTTGGAGATCCGGCAAAACGCCAGGCAATTACCAATCCTCAAAATACTATCAGCAGTGTTAAGCGTTTTATGGGTAGAAGATTTGATGAGGTTACTGAAGAAAGTACCCACTGGAGTTATAAAGTTGTAAAGGGCGATAATAATACTGTAAGAATAGATATAGATGGTAGAATGTACACACCTCAGGAAGTTAGTGCAATGGTGTTGCAGAAAATGAAAAAAACTGCCGAAGACTATCTCGGTACAGAAGTTACGGAGGCAGTTATTACAGTACCGGCATATTTTAATGATGCACAAAGACAAGCTACTAAAGAAGCGGGTGAAATTGCCGGTTTAACTGTTCGTAGAATTGTAAACGAGCCTACAGCTGCAGCCCTTGCTTATGGTTTAGATAAAAAAGGTCAGGATCAAAAAATAGCAGTGTTTGATCTTGGAGGTGGAACCTTTGATATTTCAGTACTAGAGCTGGGTGATGGTGTTTTTGAAGTTAAATCTACAAATGGAGATACACACTTAGGTGGAGATGATTTTGATAAAGTGATAATGGATTGGTTGGCAGATCAGTTCAAAGCTGATGAAGCAATCGATTTACGCAAAGATCCAATGGCACTTCAGCGTTTAAAAGAAGCAGCTGAAAAAGCAAAAGTTGAATTGTCCAGCAGTACCGAAACAGAAATTAATCTGCCTTACGTAACTGCAGTTGATGGTGTTCCAAAGCATTTGGTAAAAAAACTTACACGTGCAAAATTTGAATCTTTGGCAGATAATTTATTTGACCGTTGTTTAAAACCATGTGAAGCCGCATTAAAAGATGCAGGAATGTCTGTTTCTCAAATTGACGAAGTAATATTGGTAGGTGGAAGTTCACGTATACCAAAAGTGCAGGAAATAGTTGAAAAATTCTTTGGTAAAAAAGCAAACAGAAGCGTAAATCCTGATGAAGTAGTGGCAATTGGTGCAGCTATACAGGGTGCAGTTTTAAGTGGGGATATTAAAGACGTTTTATTGTTAGATGTTACACCACTTAGCCTTGGTATTGAAACAATGGGTGGCGTAATGACAAGGTTAATTGAAAGCAATACTACAATTCCAACCAAAAAGTCAGAGACTTTTAGTACAGCCGCTGATAACCAGCCTGGTGTAGAATTACATGTTTTACAAGGCGAAAGACCAATGAGTACGCAAAATAAAAGCTTGGGTAAATTTAACCTTGCAGATATTCCACCTGCCCCACGTGGTGTACCACAAATTGAAGTGACGTTTGACATTGATGCAAACGGAATTTTACATGTAAGTGCAAAAGACAAGGGTACAGGAAAAGAACAAAAAATTAAGATTGAAGCAGGTAGCGGTTTGAGCAAAGAGGAGATTGAAAAAATGAAGAATGAAGCCAAAGCAAACGAAGCCGGTGATAAACTGGAGAGAGAAAAAGTTGATAAAGTAAACCAGGCAGATAGCTTAATTTTTCAGACAGAAAAGCAATTGAAAGAATACGGCGAAAAAATTCCTGCTGAGAAAAAAGCTCCGATTGAAGCCGCTCTTGAGAAATTAAAAGCTGCACACAAATCTCAGGATTTAGCTCAAATTGATACAGCTACTACTGAAATGAATGCTGCTTGGGCAACTGCTAGTGAAGATATGTATAAGGATACGCAGGCAGGTGCTCAGCCGGGCGCTGATCAACCACAAAATGGCCAACAACCACAAAACGGTGCAGATACAGAAAATGTTACGGATGCAGAATTTGAAGAAGTGAAATAATAAAAAAAAAATAGAACTTTAAACAACGCCATACAAACCGTATGGCGTTTTTTATTAATAAAAATAGATATTTTTTTGGCTGAAAATAAAAAACCCTGCGTAAAAGCAGGGAAGTATCAAAGCAATATTAAAATATTAAATAAGGTCTAATGCCAACGCAAAAAAGGTTACATTAAAAGGTAACATAAGAGAGCAGTAACCTCCACCAACCGCGTAAACACCAAAAAATGCTCCGATCGATATTAAAAAAAGTATCCAATAAATTCCTTTAGATTTTTTTGCTGTTTCCATTTGTAAATATTTTTTGCAAATATAAAACCAGAATAGATATAAAGCTGTATTTTATGGAGAAATTTTCATGCTATTGTTCCTGCAGATAATGCATATATTGTAAAAAAATAGTTAATGCAATTTTATTTTACAACAGTCTATATTTCTAAACCGGGTGAAACAGTTTTCGTTACATTTTATCAAGAAAAAGAAAATTTTGTATTGTCTTTCCCGTTGAATTATCAAGATGAAAATATATGGCAAGGAAGTGTTTTTTTTGACCCAAAAAAAATACCAAAAAACATCAGGTATCAAATTTCTGTCAGGAATGAATTTTCTCCGGAAAATATTATTGTTTTATACAACGATACTATAAGTTTAAAGAAAATTAAATCCAATTCCATAGAAATAATAAACAGAAAAAAAATATCAGATTCTGTAATTAATGTAAGAAAATCAAAAACTTTTAAAAAAGTCTTTAGGTCGTTTAATAACCATTCTTCAAAATCATGCAGCAATAAAAAAGCGACCCATATTTTTAAGGTTATTTACCCAATGCTACAGGAAAATATATTTATTTGTTTAACGGGAAGTGCAAAGAAACTTAATCTATTTAATAATGAACATCCGGTTTTATTTAGAAAGAAAAAAAATAATAAAAGTATTCTGAGGTTTAATTTTTCAAAAGAAACTTATCCTATCGAATATAAAATCGCATTTTATGATATTCAGAAAAAATGCATTGTTGACTATGAATCAGGTTCAAACAATATCATTCAACAATCTATAGAAAGTAAGAAAGTATGTATTATAAATGCTGAGCCTAATTGTAAGAATTATTTATGGAAAGGTGCCGGCATTAATATTCCCGTGTTTAGTCTACGAACCAACGATACGTGGGGTTGCGGAGATTTTAC
>JANLVW010000322.1:0-4488 GCA_031364205.1 Ferruginibacter sp. | reverse complement strand
TTTCTTCGGGCTTTGTAAATAGCGCTTCATTTGCCGTATTTAAAAAATGTCTTTTAAAAGCACTTATTGCATTTTGCAGATTTTTTACATCATACCCAATTATTTTTAATGCATATTTTACATTAAAATCTGCAGGAATATTTACACCTGTAGTATCGTTGTACCAAAGCCCAAAACCTTTATCAGATAATGCTTTCCATGGAAAGAGTATTCCCGGATCTATCTTACGGACAGGTGCCACATCACTATGACCTATAAAGTTTTCTGGGGGAATGTTATATTCTTTTTTTACAAAAGATAAAACACCCAATAGTGCATTTATCTGTGCGTTAGAAAAACTGTCAACACCATTGTTATCAATTTCAATACCGACAGAATTGGAATTTACGTCAGTATTATTTCCCCATTTGCTAATCCCTGCATGCCATGCCCTTAAATAATCATTCAGCATATGGTGCACTGTTCCATCTTTACAAATTACATAATGTGCACTTACCTGTGTTGCAGGCTTAGTAAAGGTTTGCAGCGTTTGCTCACAACTGTTTTGTGCTGTATAATGTATTACAACAATGTTGGGTTTTCTAATACCGAAATTGGTAGTATAGGCTGTATAAAGTGGTTTTTTTACAGAGTCTGCGGTAATTAAATTTACAGGAACTCCCGTTATTTTTTTGGCAAATAACTTTGATTGTTTTGCATAAACTTTATTTGTGTTACCATACGGTTTTGGACTGCAGGAATAAAATACAGTTATAATAATTATGAAACAGATCCCGAATAACTTCATACTAATAGAATTTATTTACAGATCACATGATTGAATACATGTTTCTCTTCAAAATTTAATGCATGCGAATATTTAAATATTGCCGTATCTTTTTTCATCTCAATATCACCATAACCTTCTGCAAAAGAATTCTTCTCTATTTTAAAAACCATTTGCCTTACAGAAGTTTTGCCCTCAGATTGAAAAGTGTAATAACCTTCTGCACGGTTATTAGTTTTGGTCAAAACAACAGTGCCTTTGTTACTGTCCTTTCCTTTTCTTTTATACATAAGTGTTCCTGTTAAAAAATCATTGTTTTGCATAATTTTCATCAAAGCTGTATCACCGGAAATAGTCATTTCGTAACAGCCATTTAAAGAATGAGGCACTGAAACTTTTAATATTGTTTCAGGCTTAGATTCAATTTTTTTATTAAGTGGTTCTTTACAGGATAAAAAAAGGAAGACCGTTAAAACAAATAGTGAACATATTTTCATGCTTAAAATTTTTAAAAGACTGTAATAAAATTATACTAATTACGGCACATGGTTTGAACATTAATTCTAAAATAAACCTTTATGAATATTACAGATGAAAATGACATTGATTCTTTTGTAACACCTGCAGAAAAAGCGATGCTAGATGAAGCAATGCATACCGATCCGCTATCACAAGATGAAATAAATTTAAAACATTCTAGTCTGGATAATACAGATGAAGACGGTGATACTTTAAATGAAATGTCTGTACCTGATGATGTAACCGGCGAAGAACTTGATATACCAGGCGCAGAAGATGATGATGAGGATGAAATTATTGGTGAGGAAGATGAGGAAAACAATAGTTACAGCCAGGCGGATACAGAATAAAAAGAAAAAGGTTCAACGATTATTGAACCTTTTCTTTTAAAATATTTTACCCCATTGATGTTGATCCTCTCTTAAATGATCCGTCAGTAAGATGCTGTCCTTCTGCAAATTCTTCAACCATTTTTTTATTAAAAGCAGGCAAATCATCAGGGCTTCTGCTTGTTATTAAACCATTGTCAGAAACCACTTCCTTATCTTCCCAAATTACACCTGCATTTTTTAAATCAGTTTTTAAAGATGGGTAAGAGGTCATATTTCTTTCTGCAAGCATTCCGGTTTCAATTAATAATTGTGGTGCATGGCAGATAGCGGCTATAGGTTTGCCCGTCTCTAAAAAATGTTGGGCAAAATCCACGTAGGCTTTTTCAGTTCTCATTTTATCAGGGTTCATTACACCACCAGGTAACATGAGTGCATCATAATCTTCAGGATTTGAATTACTAAGGCTTACATCAGCATTGATTTCAATCCCCCAATGGTCATGATCCCATCCTTTTACAACATCCTGTTGCGATATTATATGAACTGTTGCACCGGCTTCCTCCAATGCTGATTTGGGAGATGTTAGTTCTATTTGTTCGAATCCATTATCTGTAAGAATTGCTATTTTTTTATTTTCCAAAACATTCATAAAATAAGTATTTAATTAAATTTTAAATGACCAAAATCTGTTTCAGATATAATGTAAATGCTTATACAATGATGTTTTATTATATACATAAAATGTTATGAGACTATTACACAAAGTTTTCCCACTCTCTTAATAACGATATATCTTTATAATTATAAATGTTACACCTATGATAAATACATTAGGCTTCTTCGACGGCATTTTTAAAAATTCGGTAGAAAACTCAATTCTAATATTAAATACAAAAGGGGAAATTCTAGATATAAATAAAGGGTTTATAAATGCCTTCGGTTATAAAAAAAGGGATTTGTTAGGTAAAAGTTTTGAAATACTTTTTACTGATATTGACAGGAAAGCAGACAAGCCTGGCCTGGAAATAAGAACTGTATTAAAAAAAGGGAATAAGAGCGATAATAATTATTTACTGAATAAAGAAGGTCTTCAAATTTGGGTTTTAGGAGAAGCTCTCTTTGCAAAAAATGAAGCAGGAGAAAAATATATTATCAAAATAATTCAAAATATAAATACACAGAAAAAGCTGGAAGGTTTTCTGATAGAGAGTGATGAATTTATTCATACTATTTTTGATTCGGTAAAAGATACAGCATTTGTAATCTTAAATACTGAACTAAGAATAATGAGAACTAATAGTGTGTTTTTAAAAATATTTAATCTTACAAAAGCAGAAACTGAAGAAGTTAAACTTTCAAAAGTTGATAACAGTTTTTGGAAGAGCCTGGAAATAAAAAAAGAGATAATTAATGTACTTGTCACACGTGCTGTAATGAAAAATGTTTCCTATAATTATACTAACGCGGCTGGTAAAACTAAGGAATTATTTATCTCTTCTAAACTAATGGAAAATGTACAATCCGGGAAAACAATTCTGCTCGCAATAACCGTAAAATAATTTTTTTTGGCTTATATTTTGCACCCTGAAAAATATAAAAAGTATGCCTGAAGGTCCTTCGCTGATTATTGTAAAAGAAAATATCTCCTTATTTATTGGCAGTAAAATAATTGCAGCCACCGGTTATGCAAAAATTGATTACAGCTTGCTGAAACAAAAGAAAATTAAGTCAATTGAAACCTGGGGCAAACATTTATTCATTTGTTTGAAAGATATAAATATTGAAATTCATTTGAGGATGTTTGGGAGTTTTTTAATTAACGAACGAAAGCCAAACATAAATGCGAAAATAAGTCTGCAGTTTGCCAAAGAGGAATTGAACTTTTATGTGATAAATTTAAAGCTAATAAAAGACATTTCTATTTATGATAAGGAGGCTTATGTGATGAATGAGGAATGGAGTGCAGCTAAAGCGATTAAAAAATTAAAAGAAATTCCAGATACCAAAATATGCGATGCACGTTTAGACCAGCAAATATTTTCCGGAGTTGGCAATATTATAAAAATGAAGTTTTGTGGCGGGTAAAGTTGCACCCTGAAACCACCATCAAAAATATTACCGCTTCCAAACTTAAAACTCTTATGAAGGAAGTAGTGGATTATTCCTTTGAATTTTTACAATATAAAAAAGAAGGAACACTTTCTAAACACCGGAAAGTTTACAACCAAAAAATTTGTAGCCGCTGTGAGCATAAAATTATAAAACTGTACATAGGTCAGGGTAAAAGGGCTACATATATCTGCGAAAATTGCCAAAGATTAAAAAAGTAATTTTTTTTATTAAAATGTTTTGGCTTACTCTTTGATCCGATTTCATAAACATTTTTATGGCAATGACAAAAAAAGCTGCTCCTAAAAAAGCGGGAACAAAGAAAGCAGCAACATCAAAAAAAGCAGATCCTTGCTGGGAGGGATATGAAAAAGTAGGAAACAAAAACAAAGCAGGAAAATCGGTGCCTAATTGTGTGCCTGAAAAATAAATCAGTCTAAAGTTGAGTAAAGATAAATGGATGAGCATAGCCCCAATGGGGCAGTTATAGCTCATGCGCATTTGCATTTTAAATTATAAAAATTACTTGCGTGCATGGCTACTACACGCGCCCGACTGAACGTCGTTCGGGCGGGAACAGCAGGAAACATATGTTGATAAATGTTTCTGCTGCCCATGCTCCTAAAAAAATAATATAAGCAATTACATATTTCTTCTGTATTGCCCACCAACGCTGTACAAAGCATTTGTAATTTCGCCGAGTGAACAATGCTTTACTGTCTCCATTAATTCTTCAAATAAGTTTCCGTTGGCAATAGCAAC
>JANLVW010000734.1:0-1718 GCA_031364205.1 Ferruginibacter sp. | reverse complement strand
GACAGTGTAAATTATATAAATGCAAAAGGAAATACAGCCCTGAACATTCTCTCGTTAAAGACGTTAATGAACTTGGATCCCGCTATGGCTTTCGAAATAGATATTCCACCTATTGATAAAATACCTGTAGATCCAATAGCTAATTTACAACCTGATTATGTGTTTAATATTGCATTAAAAAACCTTCCTCAGCAAAGAGTAAATGAACTTAGGCTTAAAGCAGCGGAAAGAAAAGTTGCAGCTGCAAAAAGCTCTATGTACCCAACACTAAGCACATTTGCCAGCCTTGGAAGTAATTACAACAACAAATCACGCAGCGTTACCGGCTTTACTAAAACCACTACTATTTTGCCTATAGGTACGGTAGATGTAAACGGTACTAATTATACGGTTACTTCTCCATTTACAGATTTAAGTCCAATATCTTCCAAAAGCGGTTTTACAAATCAGCTGTCAGATAATTTTAGGCAGGCAATTGGTTTAAGTATTAACGTTCCTATTTTTAATGGAGGCTCTCTGCGCAGTAACTATGAAAGAAGTAAACTTAACATCAATACCATACAACTACAAAAAGAGCAGGACAATCAAAAATTAAAGCAGGATATATACCAGGCTTATACTTCTGCCACAATTGCATTGGAAAAATTTAACGCAGGTAAAAAAGCGGTAGCTATTAATGAACTTAATTTATCCTATGCAACAAAGCGTTTTAATGTAGGGATGCTTGGTACTTTTGATCTGATAACCACACAAAATAATTTGTTACGTGCTAAGCTTGAACTTGCACAAAGCCGGTTTGATTATGTTTTTAAAATGAAGGTGCTTGAGTTTTACAAAGGCATGGGGCTGAAGTTGTAAAGAGAAGGTAAGACACAAAAGATAAAAGAGGTAAAAGACAAAAGACAAAAGATTTGAGACTTGAGACATGTGACTTGAAGCATAATCCAAAAGACAAATGACAAAAGAAAAAAAGAATGATATACAGGGTTTTTAAACATAAAACGCATAGTCATTTATAACAGATAACTCATCATTCAAATTTTATAACTCACAATCCACAACTCTCAACTTATAACCTACAACTTATATTAACTATATCATGAACAAAACAACAAAATGGATTTTAATAAGCGTGGGAATTTTAGTAGTGCTGCTTGTTGTACTTGCTAAAACAGGCGTTTTTGGCAAAGAGGAAGGCATAAAAGTAACTGCTGAAAAAGCTGTTCAACGCAACATTATAGAAGTGGTAAATGCCAGTGGTAAAATATTTCCAGAAGTGGAAGTAAAAGTGAGTCCGGATATTAGCGGTGAAATTACTGAGCTTAACGTTGCTGAAGGTGATACAGTAAAAAAAGGGCAATTGCTGGCACGTATTTATGCAGATGTATATAACATTCAGCGGAGCCAGGCATCAAATGGAGTGGCACAAAGCCAGGCACAGGTAAATATTTCTCAGGCACAGGTAAGCAATTCTGAGGCGGCCTAAAATGCTTTAAAAGCACAGCAGGAGCAGGCCGAAAGGAATTACAGCATGCAAAAAAGATTGTTTGATGAGAAGGTAATCAGCGCAAATGAATTTAATGTTGCAGAAACCAATTTTAAAACAGCAAAAGCAAATTACAATGCTGCTGTGCAAAGCATAAGAGGCGGTCAGGCAAGTGTACAAAGCGCAAGAGCAGCTGTGCAAAGCGCCAGAGATAACCTTGCTAAAGCAAACA
>JANLVW010000725.1:0-6306 GCA_031364205.1 Ferruginibacter sp. | reverse complement strand
GTCTTTTTTTTATGGGCTTCTTCGTAATCAATCATGGCATATTTCTTATCATGATTTATAAAAGATATTTTTCCTTCTGTACGTTGGCTCATGTTATAAAGTTATAGTTTTGAAAATTGGTAAAAGCTTTGGACTTTTTTTAAAATTACAGACCCAGTTCAATAAAAGGATCCCAAAAGTATTTTTCAAAATCAATAATCGTTTCTTCTTTCACCTTTATTTTTTCTTTCAGCAACAATTCTTCCATTAAAGTGGGAGTGGCAAAATGATGTTTACCAGTTAGCATTCCATTTCTGTTTACAACCCGATGAGCAGGCACTTTATTGGTTTGCTGGTGAGCTGCATTCATTGCCCAACCAACCATACGTGCTGATAATTTTGTACCTAAATATGCTGCTATCGCTCCATAAGAGGTAACCCTGCCTTTTGGTATTTGACGCACAACAGCAAATACATCTTCAAAAAAAGTGAACGTTTCTTTTTTCTTACTTTTTTCATCTATCTCTTTTTCTTTAGCCATGCAAATATTTATAAAACCTGTTTATTTAAGGCATTCTGTTCAATCTCTAATTGAAGTTCTTTATCAATATCTACTATAATCTGCGGAAGTTTAAAACGGAGGTAATGTATTTTTTTACTCCCTGCAATATCCAGATTTTCATAGTGTGTTTTTATTTTTAATTCTTCAGCAATATTTTCTTTTTTATAAGTGTCTTCAAAATCCTCCATCATTTCTATACCTAGCAAATCAGCTGCTTTTTTCGTATACAAATAAAGATCAGGTGAATCTGTTTTTAAATTTATACAGCCTTCGCTTTTTAAGACCTGTTTGTATAATCTTAAAAAACGGGGGTGCGTTAATCTTTTTTTTGCCTTAGATAATCGCAATTGCGGGTCAGGGAAGGTTATCCATATTTCATCAATTTCATCTTTTGCAAAATAGTCTGGCAATTTATCAATTTGTGTTCTTAAAAAAGCCGCATTGCTAATTTTTTCATCTAAAGCTTTTTTGGCACCGATGTACATTCTGTTACCCTTAATATCTATGCCTATAAAGTTTTTGTATGGGTGAAGTTTTGCGAGACTAACAGTGTACTCACCTCGACCGCAGGCAAGTTCTAATATAATTGGATGAACATTTTTAAAATGGGTGCACCATGCACCCTGCATATTTTGTGGATATTCTAATACATTCTCAAAAGATTTTATCTGGGCAAAACGAAGTAATTTTTTTTGTGCCATAGGGCTACAAATATAAAAGTAAAAAAGAGATCATTACATATGTTCATTTCCTTGCCAAGCGGCACAGCATTTGCTAATACACCATTATTAAAAACTAAAATATTTAAAAATGAAAAAATTACTGATTCTAATCTTGTTTTCCTTTGCAATTACTGCAGGAGTGCAGGCACAAACCGATGTAAAAGTAAAAAAGACCGCTACACCGGTACAAACAATACACAATGTGGTACACCGTCACAAACATTATAAAGGGTATAAAGTAAAAAAGAAGTACAATAACGGATACAAGACAAAAAAGAAGGTTGATACAAAAACCGGAGAAGTAGAAATTAAGCACAATTAAACTTGTAATAAATATTTACTTGTTATAAAAAAAGCCGCTTATATTACTATGATAAGCGGCTTTTGCTATTAGATAGGGTTGCAATAACTCAACAACCATGAATTCATTAATGTAAAATAATTATATTATTTAATATTTTTTGAGGTTATATTTATTGATGTTTAAGTATGTTTATTGTTTTGGGTAACTGATGGGTCATTAAGAAAACCTCAGCAGCGACAGGCGTATTTTCAAGACTTTGGATTTGCGGTTTGACCTATTATTTTTTTCTTAATTACAATATTTATGAGCATTGATACAGTACTTTTTTGTCCTTAATTACCCAATTCTCCAATTTTCAACATTTCAATCTTTTGGTTATTTATTAATATGCCATTCATTATTTATTCTATTTACATCTGGTAAAACATTTTCCGGATCAAGAATAACTTTATCAATTTTATATTTAGAAGGATATTTATACATCCAAGTGCTGCCTCTCTGCCATATTTCAACGGGTAACTGGATTGTTTCTTCTGTACCACCGTTTTGAACTATTTTTAGAATAACAGGCATGATCATTTTCCCTTTATTTTCGATAGTAATTAATGCACCTTTGGATGGATCATTTTCAACATATACTACAGTAGTTATTGCCTGATCAAGTTTCCACGTAGTGAAGAACCATTCTTTCCAAAACCAGTTCAGGTCTTCGCCTACTGCACTATTGATGCAATGAAAAAAGTCGTAGGGTGTAGGGTGTTTGTATGCCCAGGCCTCGGTATACTTTCTGAAGGCATAATCAAAGCGCTCCTTTCCTACAACAACTGTACGAAGTAAGTTTAGCCCATAAGCCGTTTTACCATAGTATTGATAATGTTGCTGTTCATCCATTGCATCAGTTACGGTCATTAACGGATCTTTATAATCCATAAACTCACTATAATCCCTGGATGCAAAAAAGCCTTTCTTAAAATATTCAGAATCATTTGCATACTCTTTATTATTAAATAGATCGTTGGCTATATAATTTATATAACTGTTAAAGCCTTCATCCTGCCACATATATTTTCTTTCATTGCTGCCCACAATCATTGGGTACCAGTTATGGCCAATTTCATGTGTTATCAAAAACCACAAACGGACTTTGGTTTCTTTGTAATTATTAAAAATCAACCCCGGATATTCCATGCCACCGGTTATACCAGCGCTACTCACAGCATTATTCCAGGGATATTCAAAAAAGTTTTTTGAATAAATTTCTATACTTGCTTTTAAGTATTCTGTTGATCTGGACCAGGCTGTGTCGCCTATACTTTCCACTGGGTAACAAGACATTGCAAGCACCTTACGGCCTGATGGAACATTAATTTTTGCAGCATCCCATATCATTCCTCTTCCTGCCACCCATCCCACATCTCTTGTATGCTGCATGGTATAATGCCATGTATGGTCTTCTTTGGTTGCGGGATACATAGATTTGTTCATGGCCTCACCGGCGCCAATGATGGTAATGGTTTTGTCACTCGTTGCTGCAAAAGCAAGTCTTTTTATTTGTTGTGGAGTTAATACAGCTGCTGGATTTTGTAAATCGCCTGAACCGTATACCATCATCTCTGAAGGAACTGTGATGTAATAATCGTAATTGCCATATTCACAATAAAATTCTCCCAATCCTAAATAGGGCAGTGTGTTCCATCCCTCTACATCATCATATACACACATGCGTGGATACCATTGGCCTATCTGGTAAATAACACCATTTTTAGTATACTGTCTTCCAAATCGACCGGCTCCATCGACAGGTATTGTAAAACTGAAATTTATTTTAATGGAGACTTTACCTCCTTTGGGTAACATAGGTGTTTCAAGACGAACCTGCATCCTTGTATCTGTTATGATAGGTTTTGCAGAATAAATGTTCCCGTTCTGGTTTATTGTTACATCCTTAATTTGATAACCCCCGTTGGTTTTTCCGAGTACGCCGAAATAATCACCCGGATAACGTGTAGCTGCAACGGATCTTGAAGACGGACTAAAAATATTTTGATCCAGCTGAAGCCATACATAGCCTAATTGGTCAGGGCTGTTATTGGTATAAGCAATAGTAACATCTCCTATTATGGAAGTGTCTTTTTCACTCAATGTTGCATGTATAAGGTAGTCCGCGCTGTTCTGCCAATACATAGGTCCAGGAGTTCCACTAGCAGAACGAAATACATTCCCGGCAGTAGGGCTAAAAGTAGGTAAATAGAAATCCTGGGGATTGTAAAGAGAATTTTCATTTGAAAGGTTCTGGGCAAATAAAAATCCGATATTTAAGATTATTAGGCAGAGTAGAAAGATTTTTTTCATTGACTTATTTTAGAAATATAAAATATTAATTTATTGCGCAACGTTATTAAGTTTACTTTACTTGCAATGGCATGAGACAAAAGAGCAGGTATTGTTTCAGTTGTGGAAATAGAATGTGTCACGCCCGTAAACGCAGCCAAGGTTTTATTAAAGATATATATTAATAATTAATGTTTGGCGTTGTTGGTCATGCTTTTATTCAAGACCTAAATTTACAAAACTGATGATGGTTGCAATGTAAAAAAACACTTACACCAAATGCATTATTATGTACTGTGTATAAAAAAAATCGACACATTTTTAAACAATATTTTTTGAACTTATGCGAAATGAATGACAAGAAAATGAACGACAAGAAAATAAACGCTCCAAAAAAATGTTAATCAATTTGCCTTAAAAGCAAACTTAAAAATGTTGAAAAAAATGAAATGTTGACTTGGTACGTTTGCCAACAAAGAACTGCAAAGCCAAGATTTTGCATAATGGTACCAATATAACAGTCACTCTTTTGTTGTGCGTTCGAGCGGTAATCTGTAAGTAAGTAATTAAATATTATTTCTCTCCGTAAATTACCAAAGCACTTGAGTCAATAATAATATTTCCATCGGGATATTTTTGACTAAGTGCTGCATAGGTCTCAATTTTTATTTTTTCTTTTACGTCATCACTAGCTTTACCTAAAGCCGCAACGATGGGAGCGCCAACCTCTGTTTGCATTCCCCAGTAAGCATCAATGGTTTTGCAATTTAATTTTCCAAATATTTCCGTTTGAAAAATATTCTTTAATCCCGCTTGCGAAAAGATTTCTGAAATAAATCCGTCTTTGGCACAACGAAACATTCCTGGTGAACCCGGAGGTGATGGAAGAAGTTCCATATTTTTATTTATTGTTCCCATAATAGCTGTAACCCAAAAGTTTTTTTCAGGGATATTCCAGACTGATGTAGCAATTTTCCCCCCGGGCTTTAGCACTCGAACCATTTCGTTAGCGGCTAATACCATATCAGGAAAAAACATGAATCCAAATCGACAACTAATAGCATCAAAAGTGTTGTCGGGAAAAGGAAGGTCACAAACATCACATGTAACAGTTTCAATATTATAAATACCTTTTGAAGTTGCATTTTCACGTGCTATCTCTAGCATGTGATCGGCAAGGTCTGTAAGAATTACCTTACCTCCAGATAATTTCGCAGCAATTGTCAATCCCGGCTCTCCCGTGCCTGAAGCAACGTCTAGAATATTATCATTTTTTTGTGGGTTTAATAATCGAATTATTTCGTCTCCCATCGGCTTAAGAAAATCCATTACAAGCTCATCCCATTTCTTCCAGCCTGCAGAAAATTTATTCCAAGATTGCTTTTGTTGATCCCGAATTTGTTCAAGTTGCTGTTGCATCTTTTAAATTTTATATTGTCTTATAGTTTTATTTTCTCAAGGTAGTACGACGCCCAACGAACAGGTAATATTGCAGATGTGCAATTCATGGCTAGAACTGCCGAGATCCGCTGCTCAATAAAAATTTTAAAGTACAAGTTAAAAACCAAAAGCCCAACAAAATCCGTTCCCCGAAATCTCTGATGATGGCGCATTACAGTATAAGATAACAATTTTCAGCCCCACTTGCTGCAATACTTTTGTTAGTGGCAATTTTATTTGGCACTCTGCGTGTATCCTATAAAAAAACAAAACCCTTACAAGTTAATACTAGTAAGGGTTTTGTTTTTAGTTGCTGTGGGAGAAGGTTTCGAACCTCCACGAGGCAGTTAGCTATAGTACAAAGTTCGGTGGTCGACCCCGGTCAAACCAATATTGCTATCGGTTTGGCTCTATGCTACGTTTATCCTGTTATCCTCACCCCCGAGACAAGGGGGCATGTCTGCCAAAAATTTCATCACCCCACAGTATTCGATCCTTATCGCTTTAGGATGATAAAACAAAGGTAAGTAAATATCACTTCTATTAAATATATTTTAATGTTCTTTAAAATATTTTAATAAATGTGCAGATAATTTATTATTTTGTTGAATAAAAAATTAAAACCTGTGCTAATATGACTTCGAAATTAAATTTTGACAAACTCGATTCGCAGATAATTAATGTGATGATGAATGATTCGGAGATTTCTTATGCAGAACTAGGTAAGAAACTATTTGTAAGTGCGGGAACTATTCACGTAAGAATAAAAAAATTGCAGGATCTGAATATTATTACCGGTACAAGAATGACGATAAATACCAAATTGCTTGGTTATGACTGTACAGCATTTGTAGGTATTTATCTTGAAAAAAGTTCTTTGTATGACACTGTTGCAACAGAACTCGAAAAAATCCCCGAGATCGTCCGGCTTAATTACATAACCGGAAACTATAGCATGTTTATAGAAA
>JANLVW010000691.1:0-3060 GCA_031364205.1 Ferruginibacter sp. | reverse complement strand
GTACGAAAGAAATTTACATCACCTAAACCTGTAAGTACATGTGCAAATAAAATGTAAAGCACGGTACAAACTGCTAAAGATCCTAAAATACCTATTGGCATTGCAACTATCGGATTTTTAGTTTCCTGCGCTGCAGTGCTTACTGCATCAAAACCAATGAAGGCAAAAAATACTGTTCCCGCAGCTCCCAATATTCCCATTATTCCACCAAAGGCATGTGTTACACCTGCATGATCTGTAAAGGTTGAAGGTTCAGGTATGTATGGTACATGATTAGCAGGATTAATAAAACTCCAGCCAAATATTATTATAAGTATAACAATTGCAACTTTTGCTATAACAATAATCCCGTTTACAAAAGCAGATTCCTGCGTTCCTTTAATTAATAATAAGCTTAGTAAAGAAACTATACCAAATGCAGGAATATTTAATATGCCGTTATGTATTACACCAGTAGCATCAGGTATGGAATGTTGAAAAGGAGAGTGACACCATTCGTATGCAATAGCTTTCCAATGAAAAACGTTTACAAGTAAATTGTTCAAATATTCACTCCATGCAATACCTACCGTAGCTGCACCTACAGCATATTCTAATACCAAATCCCATCCAATAATCCATGCCATTAATTCACCCATAGTTGCATAAGTATAAGTGTATGCACTACCCGAAATTGGAATTGATGAAGAAAGTTCAGCATAACAAAGACCTGCCAATGCACAACCAATGGCGGCAACTATAAAACCTATTGTTACAGATGGACCAGCGCTCTGAGCTGCGGCTGCTGCAGTTCTAACAAAAAGACCGGCACCAATAATTGCTCCTATCCCCAATGCAACAAGAGCACCAGCACTGAGCGTTTTCTTTAATCCCTTTTCAGTATCAGCTGCTTCTGCCAACAACACACTAATCGGTTTTTTTACAAATAAACTCATATTGTTTTTTAGTTTTGATAAAAATGAACTCGGAAATTAAGCAATAATCTTTAAAAAATATCTGTGTTTATAATTTTGATATACACTTTCTTACAACAAGCATTAAATACTATATTGCGAATTATAACTTTAGCTTATGGAAATAAAGGCAGCAGAGCGCAGTAAACTTACTCTTTATATAGGTATCGGATTGTTATTGGGAATTGTTGCAGGGTTTTTATTAAACACTTATTATGTAGGAAATGAAAATTTAAGTATTGCAAATGCAGAACTTCAGCAAAAAAATTTGCACGATAAAATGAAGGGTTTAGAAACTGCAAGAGATACTGTTACTTACCAAAAATTTGCTGCTCAGAAAAAACAACTGGATGCTTTAAAAAAAACAACTGAAAAAGAAATTACTGCGGATGTTTCCGGTGAAAACGCTTATAAAACCGTTGGACTTTTAAACGATTCAATAAAAAATATTGACGGGCGTATGGCTGCAATGATTGATACATCAAATCTTCAATATAAAAACCTTGTAAAACAAACTGCTCTTATAGCAATTCAGAAATCAGAAGTAACAAAAGCTCGTGATAAAAAGCTTGATTGGTTTACCATACTTGCTGATATATTTTTAAGACTAATAAAAATGATTGTTGCACCACTTGTCTTTACAACATTGGTTGTGGGAGTTGCAAAATTGGGCGATATTAAAGCAGTTGGAAGAATAGGGGGTAAGACATTACTTTGGTTTATAAGTGCATCATTAATAAGTTTATTATTGGGTTTAATTCTTGTAAATCTTTTTCAACCTGGCATTGCCATGCACCTTTCTTTGCCTGATGCAAATGCAACTTCTGGAGTGGATAAAGCTGCATTAAGTGTAAAAGAATTTTTTTATCATGTTTTTCCTGCGAGTGTTATTGATGCTATGGCTAAGAATGAAATTTTGCAAATCGTCGTGTTCGCACTTTTCTTTGGAGTTGCGGCAGCTGCATTGGGAGATATAGCTGCACCGATTGTAAGAGCTTTAGATGCAATGGCACATATCATTTTAAAAGTAACAGGTTATGTAATGAAATTTGCACCATTTGCGGTGTTTGGTGCAATGGCAGCGATTATTGCTAAACAAGGTTTGGGCATTTTAAAAACCTACTCAATTTTTATTGGTGAATTTTATTTTGGTCTTGCTTTGTTATGGATAGTTTTAATTCTTGCAGGGGCAGCATTTATTGGTAAAAGAATTTTTACACTTTTAAAAAGAATTAAGGAACCTGCACTTATTGCTTTCAGCACTGCTAGTAGTGAAGCAGCTTTCCCTAAAACTATGTTGGAGCTTGAAAGGTTTGGCTGTAAAGATAAAATTGTGAGTTTCGTATTGCCGTTGGGTTATTCCTTTAATCTGGATGGTAGCATGATGTACATGACATTTGCCGCATTATTTATTGCACAGAGTTATGGAATACATTTAGATATAACAACCCAAATAAGCATGTTGCTTGTGTTAATGCTTACAAGTAAAGGCATAGCAGGCGTGCCCAGAGCGTCACTTGTAGTAATAGCAGGAACTTTAGCAACATTTAATATTCCGGAAGCCGGGTTGGCATTATTATTAGGTATCGATCCTTTGCTTGACATGGGAAGAAGTGTAACAAATGTTTTGGGTAACAGTATTGCCACGGCTGTAGTAAGTAAAATGGAAGGCGAATTAAAGAATTCTGAAAATGATTAAAAACCAATTTCAAATATCAATCTAAATAAATGCAAAGAATTATATTATTGGTAGTTACTTTTTTTATCGTTCAGTATGGTAAAAGCCAGGACAGCATAACCCTAAAATTTAAAAATCAATATAAAGCAGAAGCTAAAAAAATTGTAGTTTCTTTTAAGGGCACTAATTATACGCCCGATGATAAAGCAGCTCTTACTGTGCCCTTAAATAAAACGGATTCCTTCAGTGTAACTGGTAATGATTATAACCTGCAACAGTTTTCATTATCAAAGATTGAACAGGATAATATCATTACTGTTAAGAAAAAATTTACGTGGAAGGATTTATTAACCCCCATGTTTTACATAATATTTGGTGGAATTTGGTTTGTAATATTTGTAATCTTTGCAGAAACAGGTTTGTTTGCAG
>JANLVW010000677.1:0-3712 GCA_031364205.1 Ferruginibacter sp. | reverse complement strand
CGGTAAGATATGCTTGCCATGCCGCCACAACGCATACAGATTGCATGGAGTTTTGTAATATAATCTGCGACGGCCAACAGGTTGGGCATCTGTCCAAAGGGTTTTCCAAGATAATCCATATCTAACCCGGCAACAATAACTCTTATACCTTTTAACGCTAGCTGCTCACACACAAAAGCAATTTCAGCATCAAAAAACTGTGCCTCATCAATGCCAACCACATCTACATCCTGCGCCATTAATAAAATACTGTGAGCGTTTTTCACCGGTGTGCTGTGTATGGAATTTGTATCGTGGCTTACAATTTTAATTTCGTCGTAACGCACATCTAAAGCGGGTTTAAAAATTTCAACTTTTAAATTCGCAATTTTTACTCTTTTTAATCTGCGAATTAATTCTTCTGTTTTTCCACTGAACATACTGCCACAAATAACTTCTATCCAACCTTTCCTATCGCCTCTAAAATTAGGTTCTATGAACATTCTTATTATTTTATAATTGTGTTGCGTAACTTTAACTCAACGCTGCAAATATTAAAGATAAAAATTGAAGCACAAAACAAAAATTTAGTAATTAGCCATCGATAATATTTAAATTTTACAATATGGAACGGGTGGAAACACTTTGTAATTTATTGAGTGAAAAGCTTAAAAAAAAAGCGACCATTGAAGAGTTGATCACAACTTTAAAAATGATTGAATCTGAGCTTTTGCATTTACAAAAAATAACTCCTCAGGTTACTTTAAGCACAAACACAACTACAATTAATATTGCCAAACAATTTATACCAAAAAAGCTACAGGAAATAAAATTTGAATCTGGAGCTGAAGAAAAAACTTTGGAGGTCTTACAAATAGACGAAGCTGAACTTGAGGCAGAACTGGATGAGATTAAAAAAAATGCAGATCAACGTACAAAACTTTCTCATCAAAATAAACCGCCTGTTTTGTTTGATGCTATTGATGATGTGCCCACATTAGCAGGAAGACAAAACGCAGCTGTTTCACTTTTTCCAAATATCAAAGAAGTACACGAAACCCTTCCTACAAATAACCATGTTTCTTTAAATGACAGGCTTAAACAAACAAGCTTTGAACTTAGCGATACATTAAAGGATACGCCCGTTAAAGATTTAAAAAAAGCCATAGGAATTAATGACCGGTTTAAATTTTTAAGCGAACTGTTTAGGGGAGACGATGCTATGTATGAAAGGAGTATTAAAACAATAAATAATTACGCTATTTACCCCGAAGCGGAATATTGGATAAGAAGAGAACTAAAATTAAAGTTGGGCTGGGACGATAAAAATGAAACTGTGAAGCAGTTTGATCAATTGGTAAGAAGACGTTTTTCGTAAAGATATTCCATAATTTTATTTGTTGCACCGCCATTTTTATACACAAAATTTTTGCATACTTCTCCGGCATTTTGTGAAAAAGTTTCGTCTTTTAATAATGTATTTAGCAGAACCTCCAACTCCAATGCATTGGTAAAACTAAAAGCACCTCCAGCTTCAACAAGTTGTATTGCCTCGATATATTTATCATAGACAGGGCCAAAGATTAATGGTTTTCCAAATACAGCTGCTTCCAGAATATTATGAATACCGCTGTCATTAAAACCACCACCAATATAAGCAATATCTGCAAGCCGGTATAAACTTGCCAGCAGCCCTACATTATCAATTATTACTACCTGCTCATTTATATATGTATCTGATAGCTGAGAAAATAGGATTGAATTTTTAAAGAGTTTTCTTACATCCGCTATTCGTTCTCCATCAATTTCGTGGGGTGCAATAATAAATTTTATCTTCTTATTTGTATTAGCATAATGCACCAATTCTTCTTCATCCTCTTCCCAGGTACTTCCGGCAATAATAACTTGACTGTTGTTTACAAAATTTAAAAGTACATCAGGCAATGGGCTTTGGTTTTTAGCATTATCTAAAACCCTGTCAAACCTTGTATCGCCTATTACAGCTGTATTCTGTGCAAAACTAATCGTTTGTAGCAAAGAAACAGATTCTGTGTTTTGAACAAATATTTTATCAAAGGACTGCAGAATTTGTTTCCAAATTTTTCCATACCATTTAAAAAAAGGCTGACTTTTTCTAAAAACAGCAGAGATTAATATTACAGGAATATTTTTTTTCTTTAATGCGGTTAAATAATAAAACCAATACTCGTATTTTACCCAAATAACCAATGTGGGTTTTAAAGTTGTAATAAATTTTTGTGCGTTAGTTTTGCTGTCCATCGGTAAATAAAAAACTCCTTCCGCCCCCTTGTAATTTTTTCTTACTTCATAACCACTGGGCGAAAAAAAGGTGAGTAATATCTGATGATCTGTATTATTCCCTTTAAATTTTTCTAGCAGTGGTCTGCCCTGTTCAAACTCCCCCAAACTTGCACAATGCATCCAAATTATTTTTTGATTTTCAGGTAATTGTGAACGCCATTGTTCAAGTTTTACAAAAATGTTTTCCCGCCCTGCAAGCCAAAGTTTTGCTTTATTACTTTTTAAAGAAGCTACCTTAATACCAATTTGATAAAAAATTAAAAATATATTGTATAGAAATAGTGCCAATGTGCTTATTTTTAAACAAATGTAAAGGCAATTTTATTTTAAAATGCTATCGCTGCTTTGAATGTGTACGATACACAATTTTAGTGTGTGTAAATCGTATCTTTGCCGCCGCAAAAAAGAAAATATGAGGCCACTACAAATGGTAGATACTAAATCGCAGTATCTTAAAATTAAGGAAGAAATAGACAAGGCGGTTATTGATGTAATGGAAAGCTCACGCTTTATTGGTGGGCCGATAGTTACGGCATTTGCAGATGAACTTGCCGCTTACCATCAATCAAAACATGTTATAACCTGCGCAAATGGTACAGATGCACTGCAAATAGCCATGATGGCATTGGGTTTACAATCCGGCGATGAGGTAATAACTCCTTCTTTCACTTACATAGCAACTGTAGAAGTAGCAGCGCTTTTAGGCATAAAACCAGTTTTTATAGAAGTAGATAAAGCTACTTTTTGCATGGATGTAAATGCTATTGAAAAAGCAATCACACCCAAAACAAAAGCAATTGTTCCTGTACATTTATACGGGCATGCGGCAGATATGGAAGCCATTATGGCCATTGCAAAAAAGCACAATCTTTTTGTAATTGAAGATAATGCGCAGGGAATTGGTAATGATTATCAATTTAGCGATGGAACAAAAAAGAAAACAGGAAGCATAGGTCATGTAGGTTGCACCTCTTTTTATCCATCAAAAAACCTCGGCGCTTTTGGTGATGGTGGCGCTATATTTACTGACGATGATGCACTTGCGGAAAAATTAAAAATGATTGCCTCTCACGGACAAAGAATTCAATATTTTCATGATGTTGTTGGCTGTAATTCAAGATTAGATGCTATGCAGGCCGCAATTTTACAGATAAAACTAAAAAAGCTTGACGGCTACATCTTGGCACGCAGAAAAGCTGCTGATTTTTATGATGCTGCTTTTGCAGGCAATGATAAAATAACCGTGCCGCACAGAGCTGAAAATAATAATCATGTTTTTCATCAGTACACGTTGACACTACACGATACTGACAGAAACGGTTTGAATAAATATCTGGCGGAAAAAGCAATTCCTTCAATGATCTATTACCCTGTACCTGCCCATAAGCAAAAAATGTTTGATGCTTTTGGC
>JANLVW010000648.1:0-4758 GCA_031364205.1 Ferruginibacter sp. | reverse complement strand
CTTCTATCTTTTTAAATGCTGGCGGCATCTCGGTTTTTACAGCAACTTTAACAGCATGTGGTGTATAAATTTGCCTTACCAAATCTTCTGTTTGCCGCACCGATAAACTGCGTTTTTTTATCTCGTTAAAAATGTACAATTGCTTATCTATTACATCAACATTTATTAAAGCCCTTGCATGGCCCATGGTAATTACACCCGTGCGAACGGCAACCTGTATATCCGGTGGTAATTTTAGCAGGCGAATGTAATTAGTTACGGTACTTCTTTCTTTTCCCATACGCTCTGCAACCTGCTCCTGTGTGTAATCCAACTCGTCCATAAGGCGCTTGTAGCTCAACGCTATTTCTATTGAATTAAGGTTTTCACGCTGTAAGTTTTCGAGCAATGCCAACTCCAGTAGCTCTGCATCGTTGGCTTGTCTTACATAAACGGGCACATCTTTTAGACCTGCAATTTTTGCAGCCCTAAAGCGGCGTTCACCTGCAATAAGCCTGAATTTTCCACTAGGCATCCTGCTCACCGTCAGCGGCTGAATTACATCATGAATTTTAAGAGACGCCGCCAGTTCGCTCAACGCAGTTTCATCAAAATCTTTCCGGGGTTGTTTAGGATTAACTTCAATCTGATCTAGCGCCACCCTGTTGCTGGAGGTGGTTTTTTCAACAACTTCTGTTTTTAAATTGCCGGATGTACTTTTTAAATCGGCATCAATATTCTGCAGCAGGCTCCGTATTCCTTTACCCAGTGCATCTTTTTTATTTGGAGCGGTCATATTTTTATTGGCTGATTGGCTTATTAGCTGGTAGGCTAATTAAGCGATATTAAAAATTGATGAGTTTATATTTAAAAACAATTCAACAACTGGCATATTAGCACTTCATCAAACTAGCTAATTACTTTGTCGTCCTGTTTAATTTTGGTCATATTATTTTTTTGCAAAATTTCTTTTGCAAGGTTTAAATAATTAACTGCCCCTTTACTATCAGCATCATATAAAATTGCTGGTTTTCCAAAACTAGGCGCCTCACTTAATTTGGTATTACGGTGTATAATGCTGCTAAAAACCATGTCTTCAAAGTGGCGACGAACTTCACTCACAACCTGGTTACACAAACGCAATCTGCCATCATACATCGTCATTAAAATTCCTTCAATCTGCAAATCAGTATTTAACCTGTTTTGTACAATCTTTACGGTATTTAATAGTTTGCCCAAACCTTCCAAGGCAAAAAATTCTGTCTGCACAGGTACAACTACACTGTCAGCAGCTACCAAAGCATTTACTGTTATTAAACCCAGTGAAGGAGAGCAGTCAATTACAATAAAATCGTAGTCAGCCCTAATAGTATCTAATGTTTGTTTTAAAATACCTTCCCTGTTTGGGTAATTAATCATTTCAATTTCTGCACCTACCAAATCAATATGCGAAGGGATAATATCAAGGTGAGACATTTCGGTTTTTAAAATAACATCACTTGCAGTGCCGTCGTTAACCATGCAATCGTAAAGGCTTTTTGTTATATTTTGCAGGTCAAAACCTAAACCCGTAGTACTGTTTGCCTGAGGATCCGCATCAACCAGCAAAGTTTTAAATTCCAGTATTGCAAAACTTGCAGCTAAGTTAATTGCTGTTGTAGTTTTGCCCACGCCGCCTTTCTGGTTTGCTATTCCTATAATTTTTGCCATTGCGTTATCCGCTATTTATTTATGAGTTTTGGAAAAATTCCCTACAAATTAAACTTATCAGGATATTTTTGCAAACTTCGACAATTTTATGCAAAATAAAGATGAATAGTTTGATGATTACAGAGATGAAAACGAAAGAGCATCAGCTAGCAATTTGTCTGTGAAGAATATAAAATATAAAAAAAAAGAGATGATTACCATTATTGCAGGCACCAACAGAAAAGATAGCAACACCAAAAAAGTTGCTGAAGCGTATAAATCAATTCTATCCCAAAAAAATATTGAGTGTAAAATTTTAGGGCTGGATGAGGTAAATGTGTATGAAAGGAATGAATTATTTTTAGCAATGGAAAAAGCTTTCCTACTGGAAGCAGAAAAAATTATAATAGTATTACCCGAGTACAATGGTTCTTTCCCCGGCGTATTAAAATTAATGATCGATAACAGTGATGTAAAAAATGTATGGCCCAACAAAAAAATATTACTTACCGGCATAAGTACGGGGCGTGCAGGCAATCTAAGAGGGTTGGAACATTTAACCGGTGTACTGTTATACCTTAAAGCTAATGTTCATCACAACAGATTGCCGATAAGTGTAGTACATACACTTTTGAATGATAATGGAATTTTAAGTGATGAAACAACAATTAAAACGCTAAACACTCAAGTAGACGAGTTTTTATTATTTTAGATAATTAAATATTTTTTATGCGCACACCTTTTGGCGTTGTTGTTTTTATATTTATGATGGTTTTGCTGGACACATATTTTTTTCAGGCAGTAAAAAATGTTTCTCAAAATTTATCTCCCAAAACCAAAACAATTATTTATACAATTTACTGGTCTATAACTGTATTAGCAGTACTTGGTCTTTTACTTTTTGTGTATACTGAACAAAATTTTTTAGGCAAAAAAGTTAGGACATATCTTTTTGCGATGATTATAGGTTTGTTTTTGGCAAAAATAATAGGGTTGGTGTTTTTTTTGGTTGATGATATACGCCGGGGAATACAGTGGCTTACAGGAAAATTATTTTTCAGTAATACAGATATTGATACCATGAGTGGCGATGGTATTAGCCGATCCACTTTTCTTAGTTGGTTGGGAATTGCGGCTGGCACTACGCTTTTTGGAAGCCTGGTGTATGGTTTTACAAATCAATATAAATACCAGATAAAAAGAGTTAAACTTTCATTTGATAATCTTCCTGCTTCTTTTAAGGGATTAAGAATTGTACATATAAGTGATATACATAGCGGTAGTTTTATGGATAAAAAAGCTGTTGTGCATGGTGTAGATATGATTATGAAAGAAAATGCTGACCTTATTTTATTTACCGGCGATCTTGTAAATGACAAGGCAACAGAAATGGAAAATTACATGGATGTTTTTAGTAAACTTAAAGCGCCGATGGGCGTATTTTCAACTTTGGGTAACCATGATTATGGCGATTATGTGCAATGGCCTATTAACGGAATTAGCAAAGAACAAAATTTGATAGACTTACAAAAGGTACATGCAGATATTGGCTGGAAATTATTGATGAATGAACATGTTATATTAAAAAAAGATACTGACGAAATTGCATTGTTGGGAATTGAAAACTGGAGCAATAAAGCCCGTTTTCCTAAGCATGGCAGAATGGATCTTGCACATGCCGGTACAGAAAAATACCCTTTTAAAATCCTTATGAGCCACGATCCCAGCCACTGGGATGCGCAGGTTAAAACCGATTATGCAGATGTAGATTTAATGTTAAGTGGTCACACACACGGTATGCAGTTTGGTGTGGAGTTGCCGGGTTTTAAATGGAGCCCTGTTCAATATATGTATCCTCAATGGTCAGGTTTATACGAAAGCCAAAAACAAAAATTATATGTAAATCGTGGGTTTGGTTTTATAGGTTATCCGGGCAGGGTTGGGCAGTTGCCGGAAATTACTATTTTAGAACTTGTTTAATTTTTTAGTAAACAAAAACTATCGTTTAATAAACATCGTAGGTTTTCACCGAATTATAAAGGCATTACAGAAATAATAAATTTTATTTGTTTAATAAAACAATTTCTGTATATATTTGTATTCTACGTTCCAATTATCCTTTTAAGGGTTAATACCCTTTCCACAAAAATCGTGTGTTTTTAGTTCCTTGTTACATACTCTAATTATCATAGAGTTTGTTTCAACTCCTGTGTTACCCAGATATCATAATCATTCACAAACACAAAAGCTTATCACGATGAACACAAATTTTACTATTTTAGCTAAAGCTAAACACAAGAAAAAAACGGTAAATAACTTGCTTTTTATTTTAATCGGCATGTTATTAATTTTTACACTAAATGCTTCGGCACAACCACAACCTGGAGATGGCTGCAATTTATCCAACATTAATGGTTATTATGGAGGCTTTGAAGCGCTCCCCTACCTTAGTACTAGCGGCGGTACTAACGGGGCAAATAATTTTGGTCCCACCGCTGCATCAACTGATTACACTTATGGGTCTGGTCAAACTCAATATCAAATTTTATCAAGTACTGCAGGACAAAATGGCTACTTAGCATTAGATCCTCATACGCCTAGTTATTTTCTTACTTCTCACACCTCAAGTTCGCAGCCGAACCTTAAACTTTGGTACAAAACTTTGACCGTATCGCCGGGTCAAATATTTAAAATATCCGCATGGATAGCCAATTTAAAAGAAAAACCGGTTGGCGGGTTTCCAATTGATATTTTTGTAAATACTTATACTGTTGATCCCCCTACAACTCTTACAACTTTAGTTGCTACACAATTTGCAGTAACAAATGCTTGGGTTCAAATAACGGGACTTTATACTGTTCCAATAGGGATTACATCAATAGAGGTAGAAATAAAAGATCCAACACCCGCTTTTAATGGTAGCAGTCATTTCTTAGCATTAGATGATATATGTATTGCTCTTCAGCCTGCAGCAGGTGGTCCTCTTCCTGTTAGTTTAGTTGACTTTACAGCATCAAAGCAAAACAAAGTAGTAGACCTGAACTGGCAAACATCTATTGAGCAAAACAGCAGTTATTTTGATGTTGAATT
>JANLVW010000645.1:0-7307 GCA_031364205.1 Ferruginibacter sp. | reverse complement strand
TTAAAATTATTTTAAAATATTTTTTTGCTATCGCTAATAACTGCAGTAATAATTATATCTTTTTTTTTAGAAAAGTAAAATATACCAAGATATCTGTAAAACGGTTTCGGCGTTTATACATTTTTTTAAACAGCCGAGGGCTTGCAGTTATTTTTGGTATCAAAAATTAATTAATTCTTAAAACCAAAACATTTGTATCACAAGATAAATATTGCAATTAATCTTTTATTTGTAGTTGTCCTTTCTTATCTGGCAATTAATTATGCTCAAATACATGATTATAATTTACCAGCTTTGCAAAAAGTAAAACTTTTAAACAAAGCGGCAGATAATTTTTCTAATGTTGGTTTTATTATTTGCATAATAAGCTGGATTTGGACAAATGTGTTTGTTTTAAAAACCAAACAATTATTCTGGCTTTGCATTCCATTTTTATTTACTGTTTTTGTTTCATGGATAATGAGTTGGCAGGATGAAGATATTTTTATTTTTAATAAACAAAATGGTTTGTGGAAGGGAGGTTTTTCGCTCAGCTATTTTTTTGGTACAGCCATTATAATTTTTGCTGCGGTGCTGTTGGTAATAAATTATTTCATTTTAAAAAGTAAAATAAAAAAATAAAATACTTTTCTACAACCAAATAAAATACCCACTGGAGGGTATATGATTAAGTAAACCGTTGTGTAAGTTTATAAAAAATTAATTATGAAAAAATTATTTATTATTTCGATTCCCGCCTTATTATTATTTGCATCATGCAAAACAGAAGAACGTAAAGAAACTGCTGCAACCTTTAATTTAGATTCTGCAAAAGTTGCTATTGCAGAAAGTAACAAAACTTACGGATCAGGTTTTGCAAAGGGAGATTCTTCTTTATTTATTAGTAAATACACCAAAGACGGATGTATTATGCCAGCCAATGCACCAAAATTATGTGGAAGCCAGGCAATAGGTATGTTTTTTAAAGGAGCAAAAAGTAATGGCGTACAAAACATAAATTTAATTACTGAAGAGGTAATGGGTGGGCCTGAAGTTGTAGTAGAAACAGGCAATTACGAGTTACTGGGCGCAGCAAATGCCAGTATGGATAAAGGAAAATTTGTAGTAGCCTGGAAAATGGAAGATGGCAAATGGAAAATGCACAGAGATATTTTTACAACAAATGCAGCACCGGTTTCAAAATAAATTTTGTGTGAGGTTTTTTTGAAACAAACACTGTTAACATTTCAAAATTTTAAAATGAAAAAGCCTGTTTTAATAAAAGCGTTGTTGTTCTTATTTTTAATAGTTACCATTATATCTTGTAAAAAAACAGATAATGTTGCAAATGTTATGAGCAATAGCAGCAACAATAATCCTTTATTTTTAGAAAGTACGGGTTGGAAACGCGTAGCAATAATAAATTCTTATAATCAGGTATTGAGTTTAGCAAATTGGATGACCCCATACGATTTAAATATTTCAGGTGTTAATGTACAGCTAGTGTACGATCAAAATAATAATACAAATCAACCCACTATTTTAAAAGCGAGTTATGCGTTAGGCAGTAATGCAGATGCAAAAATTATATCTTTAAATAAATTGTACTACATAAGTAATGGCTCTAATGGTGTTGATTTTGGAGTTATCTTTTTTCGGCCCGAAACTTATGATATTGAAACTTTAGTATATCCTTATTATTCGGGAGGAGCACATATAACATTGCACAATGAGGTAGGCACAGAGCTTACCCAACAGTTTTCATCAAATTTTATCGATTTATTTTCATCTACAAAAATTTTATCTAATGGTGATATTTTAGCGGGTGGACTCTATAGCCAAAATGCTTTAGAATTAAACTTTTATACAAGAGCATCAAACACTTGGAGAAGAATTTTAGAAAGTGCATCAGATACTGCCTATCATATTGATTATACCCCTTTTCGAATGGATGATGGAACTGTATTGGCTTTCAGGCTTTTTAGTAAAAATAAAACCAAACAGGCTTTTTTATCAATTTCCGATTTTATTCGTACAGCAACTGCACCCTACCAGGCAAGGTTTATTGAAGAGCATTCTGAATATGCCCCTACTAATGTTACTATTAATCAATTCACACCAGATGTTATAGAATTTGCAAGCGATGTGAAAATTGTTAACTATGCAGTAGAAGGTAACAGCTTTACGGTAGTATTGCGTGAGAAAAATAAAATAACAAATAACTATACACTATCTGCCTATAAATGGACGATAGGAAATTTATCATTTCAAAAATTGTATCGGGGAATAGCTATCTCAAAAGTTCTGGGAGATAATTTAGGAAGGCGTGATTTAGTTGTTTGTAACATTGATGGCACTATTGCTACCTTGATAAATGAAGGTATTAATGGTAATGACCTAACATATAGTTTAGCCATTTTTAATGTAAATGGCGAAAAGCGATTGGGAGCCGTAAAAAACAATACTTACCCAAGAGCCGTAACCAAGTTAAGTTGCTTACGTTACATTAATGGTGCATATTATGCAGTGGCTTCCCCGTCATTATTTAGTGCAGCTAATGGGGAAGGACAACACTTAGATATTGTAAAATTAACCCCATAGCTAAAATAATATTTATCTTATTTTTTAATAAATATAATGTAATGACAAGGATATTTTTTGCTATTTTAATTTTATAATTTCTATCTACAAATGCTCGAAATTAAACGTGTTACAAAATATAGGTTTTTAAAAATGGGATAGAAAAAAACCTTAAGGATAAAAACATAAAAACTTTACTGCAGCTATTCGGCCAATAAATAATGTTTTAAATTTATTTTAAAATGGATATTGTTTATGTAAAAAATGGTAAAATGAGTTTGATGGTCAAGGATGAATAGTTATACAACCAAACTTAAAAAATGTGGCAACGTAGGAATAAGCCAAGCAAAAAGATGTGCACTATTAAATCTTAAGTAAAAAAAATAATGATCAAAAAACTCTACAACATAGTATTGAAGGTTGATTAATCTAATATGGAAAACGAAGATTAGGTGTTTGTATATAAATTAGAAAATACATTATCCGGATTTTTAGAAGCAATAGTTATAGTAAGGATAGTTAATGCTATAAAAAACAAATATAAATATCAATTTAATTTAAGCATGGATTATGTAAAAAAAGTTATAAATATTAATAACATGAACACAATATTCAAAACATTTGAAAATCTTTTAAAGGGATAGTTTATTTTTTCAGGGTAAAACGAGAAATAATTTATGGTCTAATAAAAAGTAATTTTTTCGATTCACACATCAAATAATATTATAAACAATCAAAAAAGAATGATGAAAAAAATAATAATTACAATAATGTTTTTAATTGTGGCATTATTAAATATTCATGCACAAAATAAATTAGATGTATATGTAGCAGGTAACTATGGTTTATATAAAGTAAAAGTAAGCGATGTTTATTCTTCCGCAATATCTAGTAAGTTTAGCGGTGGTATCGGTGCTCATATTAGCTATAAGTTGACACCTAACTTACGTGTAGTAGCTTTACCTGTAGTACAACAGCGAGGATATATGAGTTCCAACATACATCATATTTATGATGTAAGTGTTGGATATATTGATGTACCGATTGGTGTGGAGTATGATTTTAATATTCATTTATTTGTAAAGTCACTCAATCTTGGTGAAAAAGATGAAAAAGTATTTTTTTTAGGTGCAGGTCTATACGAAGGGTTTGCAATAAATGGAAAATATACTGATAAATTATATAATACCCCCCCGGAGAAAATTAAATTTGGAGAGTCGTTAACTGATAATCGTTCTAGTACAGATTTTGGATTAAACTTTAATGTCGGTCTACGCATTCGCAGTTTTAAAATTGGGCTACAAAAGCAACTCGGTCTTAAAAACGTAGTGCCTTCTGCAAGGCAAGCAAAAGATGGCAGTTTAAAAACTACGGGGTTCGGAATGTTTGTGGCGTATAAGATTAGCAACCTTAAAAAAAAGAAATAATATGAAAGAATTTATTTTGGTTTTATTATGGTTTGGCTTTTCTCTTAAAAGTATTGCACAAAAAGATAAAACCCTTACTTGGTTGGCTGCACAGCATGGAGAGGCGGGAATACAGGTAAGTAATCATTCGATAAAAGTTGGTGATAATTTTTATGAGCAATATTTAATTGCACCTAATCAGCTAAAAACTTTACACATTCATATTACCGCTAGTTACTTAAATGAAACTACTTTTAATACTCCATTTGCTATAGAGGTAAAAAATAGAAAGCAAGACTTTGGCACCAAAATAATAAATAGCGTTGGCTTTTTTAAAACCAATATTAACCTTACGCTTTTTGATACAATTGCAATAAACTGTATTGTGCCACCTAACAACAACGATGCTACAAAATTTAATATAGAATATACTATTGGCGATACTGCCGAATTAGATTATAGCAATAAAAAACCACAGCAAGTTTTCGAACGAATGCTAGAGCTTTGTGCTACAGGATTCACCAATTTTTGTAAGGATGATGGGCATGATTTTTCTTCTATATATTACGATAAAGGTCTCTTTGCCGATTTTAAGGCAGAGCGTAAGAGCATTGAAAAAAATGTAACACAGCCAACAAGTAAAAGATTAAATACAGAAAATGAGGCAACAAATATTTATGACGAATGGAATACAAAAATTACCAATTGGCTAAAAGAGTTTAATATAACAAACGTTAAAAAATTTACTTTAAAAAGTAGTCGACATAAAAAAGAGGAAATAACTGCCTACACAAAAAAAAATAACGCAGGGCAAATACTCTTTGTAGTAGAAGTATTTAAAGAAATAAATAATAATAATATTTTAGGAAATTATTTCGAAACAGGTGTACGAATAGCACAAAAAGAATCTGAATCTGCGGAGAAAGAATATGATATAAATAAATATGGAATGTTGTGGAAAAAATAGTTAATATAATGTTTAAAAAAATTAATTGTATGAAAAAATTAATAACCTTCGTTTTTGTGCTTTTTATTTTTGTAAATAATATTATTGCACAAGCCACATTTAGCAACGATGCAGATGCACCTAAAATTAAAGAAATCCAAAATGGTATAGCCAAATTGGTAAACTATGCAGCAGATAATTTTGCCAATAAAAAAGGAAATGTATTGACTATTTATAAAGCTTATGGTAAATGGGTAACTAGGTATGAACCTAAAGATTTATCTGTAAAAATGTATACTGATGATGCAAGTATTACTGAAGAACACGAAACAAAAAAAAATTATTATTCTGCTACATATAATAACAACGCATCTATAAAACTTGCCTACTCCGCTTTTTTAACCATGAATTTAAAAGGTAAGGAGTGGACAAGAACATCAGTACCGTCCACCGAAAAAAATACTATTAAAGATTTGCTTTTTTTAAATGGGCAGCAAGTTGGCGTGGCTACAAACAACCCCTCAAAGAATGAGCTGTACATAACAATTGAATATATTGACTCCGTAAATCAATTAAATAAAGAGTATTATACTATACTTGAATTCATGAGTCAATTTGATTCTATAGACATGGGCAATTGGAAATTTGATGCGGAAAATAACGCTGCCGATGTAAAAAACTTACAACAATCAATTATGCTACTCATAGGGCAAGGAGTACTTGGTTTTAGTCAAATGAAAAATGGCATATACAGCACAACAAGTGAAAGAATTTATTATCACACTAAGCCAAATATTTTAATGAAAGCAAGTGTTGAATATATTATTGAAAAAAATAGCAAAAATTCTTATGGTGCTTATTACAATAATGAAATAGAGAAAGAATTGAGTTTACAAGCATTTTTAGCAATGCCGTCGTTTAATAAATCTACAGTACCATTAAGGGTGGAAAAAGCAAAATTGGTAAATAATGCTATTGAAAAAACGAGATATAATCTATATTTATCTGATAAACTTGCAGCATCCTATTTTATCAATAAAAATGATAATTCAATACAGGTATATGAACCGGGGTATTAATTTTAATTTGTAGTCTAGAAATTGTTTCTGACAATAAAATTTATTAATTTTTTTTAATTTAGAAAAAATTGCACTAATAATTTTTCTATTAATTACCTCTTTTAATGTGGGTGCACAAAATATTATTGGAAATACTTATGCGGATACTTTGGCGTATTTGCTAAACGCAAGTAATAATAATTTCGACTACAAAAAGAGTGTAAATTTTTGGAGGTAAGCATTTTTATGATTTATCTTTTAAAATGATTTTAATTTTTTAAAGAACACTATTTATTTCTTTAGCCAAAAACATTATCCTGCCAATACATCCATAAAAGAACAAATCTTCAGTAATATCTTTAGACTATGTTTCTTAACTTTTTTAGATTATTTGTCATTTATAATTTTTAAAACCTCTTTAACTGATTTGATGATTTTTAGTCAATGACAAGGGTATCATTATCTACAAACCGTATTTTATTTGTATTTATAAATATGTTTAAAAAAATGGAATGTTTTATGCTTGATGAATGTATTATCAATCATAAAAAATAATTCATGAAAAACGAAGACGAAACTATTAACGAAAAGCCCAAAGGAAATATGTTACAAAATGAAAACAGGGAAGATGAAGCATCCCCGGATAACTCAATTGAACAGCCGCAGAATAATCAAACCCAAAAACACGGTGAAAATGTTGATCATAAACCGAGCACAACTAGTCATCAACAAGGAAAAACTACAGAAGAACAGAATAAGAACAGCTGACCTAGTTTATATTGAGTTTATGAAACAGCGCAATTTAAAAACAATAATCAAAAAAAAAGGTACTTAAAAAAGTAGCTTTTTTTTGTAGTGCATTTAAAAGAAAAATTAAATATAAAGATTAAAACTGCCTTATTCATTTGAATTTTTTGCAAATAGATTTTTCTAGACATATTTTTCTAACCAATTTTTTCTAAAAAGTTTAGACAATTGATCTTTAACATTATTTTGCTGGTAATTAAAAATAGATTTATATAAATTATACAGATTGATTATACCGTTACCCTTTTATTTAAGTAAACTATCTGTGTTTGACTTAAAAGAAAAATCTGTTGTAATTACCTTTTTAATTTTTAAAAATCAAAAACTATGAAAATGTTTAAAAATCCTTTAACCTTGGCAGGGCTGTTATTATTAACATCCATTCTAATTTTTTCTGCTTGCCAAAAGCAGGTTGATGTTACTGAAAATGCTGGCACGGGAAAACAATTGTCAGTTTATTTAACTGATGATCCGTGCATGTACGATTCAGTTTTTATAGATATTCGTTATGTTGAAGTAAAAATTGATACC
>JANLVW010000627.1:0-1059 GCA_031364205.1 Ferruginibacter sp. | reverse complement strand
GTTAAAAACTCACTGTGCACATTTACAATTTGTACTTTGCATTGGTTCATTGCACCCGCATGTACAAACGATTCCAATATTGATTTATAAGCATCCTGCAACTCAATGTACTTACCAATCAGCCCAATTTTTACCCGGCTTTTAGGGTAATTTAATTTATCTAAAAAGCCATACCATTTTGAAAGCTCAGGGGCTGAATACCCGTTGATCTGCAACTGCTTTAATACAATAACGTCCAGCCCTTCCTGCAACATTTTTAAAGGAACTTCATAAATTGTAGATGCATCCAATGCTTCAATAACTGCATTGGGTTTTACATTACAAAACAAAGCTACTTTTCTGCGAATTTCATCAGATAATGGATGTTCTGTTCTGCAAACAATAACATCCGGATGCACACCTTCCTGGCTAAGCATACGAACGCTGTGTTGTGTAGGTTTTGTTTTTAATTCTTTGGCTGCTTTTAAATAAGGTATTAAAGTAAGATGCACCACCATACAATCTTCTTCCGGCAATTCCCATTGCAACTGGCGAACAGCTTCCACAAAAGGAAGACTCTCAATATCACCAACCGTACCACCCAATTCTGTAATAACGATATCATAATTATCACTCTCGCCGAGTAACAACATTCTGCGTTTTATTTCATCGGTAACATGCGGCACAACCTGTACGGTTTTGCCAAGATATTCACCCTCTCTTTCTCTGTTAATAACAGTTTGGTAAATACGTCCGGTGGTTACATTATTAGCCTGCGATGTTGGTATATTTAAAAAGCGCTCATAATGACCAAGATCCAAATCAGTTTCTGCACCATCATCGGTTACAAAACATTCGCCATGCTCGTAAGGATTTAATGTTCCCGGGTCAACATTAAGGTATGGATCAAACTTTTGGATCGTAACTTTTAGCCCACGGCTTTGCAACAGTTTTGCAAGCGAAGCCGCTATAATTCCTTTGCCCAATGAGGATGTAACACCACCCGTTACGAAAATAAATTTTGCCATTTTTTTATAGTATTGAGTAACAAGATCTGAGTATCAAGATTGTTCCATGATG
>JANLVW010000608.1:0-3002 GCA_031364205.1 Ferruginibacter sp. | reverse complement strand
AACAGCAAAAATTGAGGAGCAGAAAATAGAGACTGCTTCTAATATTAAAATTTTGCCCCCATCAATAAAAATTATACCAATAGGATTTGAAAAGAGAAGCAATGAAGTTTTAAGAACTGTTACAGTTGAAAATGCAACTGTAAAAATTGAATTATATGACAATGGTGAAGTAGATGGTGACAGCATCTCCCTTTTTTATAATGGCAATGTTTTGCTTGCACACAAGCGTCTTTCAGAAACACCTATTTTATTGGAAATCCCAGTTTCATCAAATGAAATAAATGAATTGGTAATGTATGCTGATAACTTAGGAACATTACCACCTAACACCGCTTTAATGATTGTTAGGGATGGTAAAAAAAGGTATGAAGTAAGAATGACTTCTGATCTTAAAACAAGTGGTGCTATCAGATTTATACATCAGAAAAAAGAATAGCTATACCCAAAAAATATAAAACAATTGATTTATTTTTATCAGTTGGAGATAGCTATTCCGGTGATGTAGGTCCTCAGACTTAAAATATTTTAGCAACAACCGCCTCCATCGTAAAACCAGGTACTCTCTGAAAGAAAAATATCAGTTCTTCCTAAACTTTTTAAAGCTGCTGCCGTTTTATCACAAACAGCTAAGGGTTGGTTGGGGAATAGTACATGTCCTTTCTCATCATCAAACATTTCATCCTTGCCATAATAGATAGCAGTTCTGCCTGTAAATACACAGGGTCCATCTTCCGGCATGGGATCTTTGATGGCACACACTTCTACACTTTCAATAAAAATTAATTCTTGGGTGTCATAATTTAAAGGATCTAATATTCTGTAAGGTCGTTTGGCTCTTATTTCAATAGTTCCAAAACCAACATCAGTTATCATTTTAACATAATCCTTTAAAGACAACGATCCACTCAGGCATAATGCTCTTAGTTGTGCATCTTCTTTTAAATTTTCAGGCATAGTTTGTTCACAGGTTGGATCACTTAAAACCAATCTTCCTCTTGGTTTTAGCACCCGATACATTTCTTGCAATGCCTTTTTAAGATCGTCTTGTTTAAAGATATTGAACAAGCAATTTTGAGCAGCTACATCAATTGAATTGTTTTCTACAGGTAAATTCAATGCATCGCCTTTTATAAGTTTTACAAACGATGATTTAAACCATTCATTTTCTTCTTCCGCAATAGCAAAATTTTCTTTACAGGCCTGCAACATTTCATCAACTACATCTATTCCAATAACTGCATGCTCTTGTCTGCTAAAATACGAAAACTGTAACAATTCCATTCCCCCCCCTACACCAACATACAAGATGGTAGGATTATTAACAAGATCTCGGGGATTTACAGTACTGCCACAACCGTAATTCATTTCCAGCATGCGCTTTGGAATTGTTAGCCCAGGTAATTGCCAAATGGGTGTTGTTGTACAACACAATCCTATTTGAGGGTTTTCAGCAGCTTCTTTATAAACGTTCTTGGTTGTTTCTAAATATGACATAATTTTATTTTAAGCAACTGCCCCTCCACAGCTACTACCTGCACCTGCGGTACAGCCATAGCAATGTTGGCCAATTTTTATATTTCTGTTTTTAATGTTGTCTATGTTAAATTGAGATATGTGAGTGGATGAACATGCGAGTTTTAAATCGAGCATTTGATTAAAATCGCAATCGTATAAGTAGCCGTCCCATCCAATGGAAATGGTATTTCTGCACATAACATTCGCTGCCGCAATGGGATTATATGCCAAGACCAATTTCTCCATATATTTTTCATAATTATCAGTTTGCAACAGATAGTCTAAAAACCGGCTGATTGGAAGATTGGTAATGGCAAACAATTGATTGAAACTGATTTGGTATTTATCCATCAGTGCCTTTTTGTATTCCTTCTCTAACACATCTTGAGTGGGAGGTAAAAAAGCTCCGGCAGGATTATAAACCAAATTTAAAATAAGAGCTGTTCCATCCATTCCATAACCCACGCTATTGAGCATTTGAAGTGCTTTGATACTGTCTTCAAAAACACCATTGCCACGCTGTCTGTCAGTTCTGTCTTGGGTATAAAACGGTAGTGATGAAACAACTTCTATATTATGAAGTTTATAGAATTCCGGCAAATCATGGTATTTTTTGTTTGCTAAAATAATTGTAAGGTTGCAACGTACAATAACATGCCTGTTTAATTTTTTAATTTCTTCAACAAACCACCTGAATGCAGGATTCATTTCCGGCGCACCACCTGTTAAATCTACCGTTTTTAAGAACGGATTATTTTTTAAGGTTTCCAAACATTGCAGCATGGTTTCCTTTGTCATAATTTCTTTGCGGTCTGGTCCGGCATCTACATGACAATGTTTACAAACCTGGTTGCACATTTTACCCATATTTACCTGAAATACTTCTAACCCTATGGGTTTTAAGGGGTACAATCCACTTTCTTCAAGTTTTTGTTGGAAAGGAATTAAATTAAAATCTTCCGAATGCCTGTGTTCTAATATCTCAATTTGCTCACTGCTATTGGAAAGTATATTGTGTTCTGCTAATAATGACTTCATAATTACATTGCTATTTCTTTAACCTTATTCATCATTTGAACTCCATGTACCAAAGATGCACCACCTCGTATTGCACAGGCAACGTGCACGGCTTCCATCATTTGCCCTTCACTCCAACCTTTTTCAAAAGCATCGCTGCTGTAAGCATCAATGCAATATGGACATTGCACTGCATGGGCAACAGCCAAAGCTATCAAAGATTTTTCCTTCGCAGTTAATGCGCTGTCTTTAAAAACCTCTCCATACCATGAAAAAAATTTGTCTCCAAGTTCTTTCTGGTAATCTCCAATTTTCGAAAATTTTCCAAGATCTTCTGCATTATAGTAATGGTTGCTCATTATTCGTAATTTTTTGATTTTAAAGGGCAAGTTCCAAATATTTACTAAACTATTAGTTACTTGTTTTGTTTCCGCTTTAAGGCAAATTTTTTTGCAATATCAACATAGAAA
>JANLVW010000593.1:0-2861 GCA_031364205.1 Ferruginibacter sp. | reverse complement strand
TGCACCTATGGACGAAACAGTTTGGGGCCTGGTACCAAGAAACCCTCTGCAAGTAACAAATGCTTTTAGTAATAATCCTGACGACAGAAAATATCAGGATATTGGGCTTGACGGATTAAGTGATTCTGCTGAAGTAAGAAGAAGGCAATCTTATTTAAATAAACTTGCTACAAACTTTGGTACCAATTCACCGGCATATCAAAATGCACTTCGTGATCCTTCAAGCGATAATTATAAACATTATAGAAACGCCGGTTTTAGTGCTGCCGATGGCATTCTTGCACGTTATAAAAACTACAACTCTCCTGAAGGGAATTCACCTATTGACAATGGTGGACAATTTACATCTGCCGCAACTTTATATCCGGATGCAGAGGATTTTAACCATGATAATACATTGAATGAAACCGAGGAATATTATCAATACATATTGGATTTAAAACCATCTACAGATCCAGTAATGCAGATAGGTCAAAACTTTATTGTAGATAAAAAAGTAGTGCCTGTAAATCTTCCAAACGGTACTACCAGAAATGAAACATTTTACCAGCTTAGAATTCCTGTAAACAGTTACGATAAAAAAATTGGTAACATTCAGGATTTTAAATCCATCCGCTTTATAAGAATGTTTATGACGGGTTTTGCAGATACTGCAGTCGTTCGTTTTGCACAACTACAACTTGCAAGAAATATATGGAGAAGGTATAAATTTCAGATAGACACCACCGGAATGTTTAACGTGGCGACTAATTCAACATTTAATGTGGGAGCAGTAAATATTGAAGAAAACGATACAAGGTTACCTTTACCATACCGCACGCCAAGAGATATTCAGCGCCAGCAAACATTAAGTAACAATGGTGTAAATCTTTTGCAGAATGAGCAATCAATGACGCTGCAGTTTTGTGATTTAAAAAGAGGAGATGCAAAAGGTGTGTTTCAAACTTTTGGAAACAAGGATCTGAGGCAGTTTAAAAAAATGGCCATGTATATTCACGCTGAGCAATCAAAAACGGCTAACCCTGCTTTAAAAGATAAGGATCTGACTGCCGTTTTTAGAATGGGTACCGATTTTGTAAATAATTATTATGAAATTAGAATTCCATTAATTAATACCAAGCTGGATGCAGCCTCAAAACTTAATCCTAATTCGCAGGCTTATAATGATTCTCTGTGGAATCCTGCCAACTCACTTGATCTCGATTTAACGGTACTTACCAAATTAAAACAAACAAGAAATTTATCAAGCACACCTTTAAATAAAATATACCAGGCACTACAATCAAATGGGCAAACCTACTCTGTGATGGGTAACCCTAACCTTGGTGAAATTAAAGGAATACTGATTGGTGTGGAAAATACTAAAACATCTTTGGTTGCCTGCGGCGAAATGTGGGTAAATGAATTAAGGCTTTCATCTTTAGATGAAAATGGTGGTTATGCAGCTTTGGCAAGAATAGATTTTACACTTGCAGATTTAGGTACATTGTCTCTATCAGGTAATATGCACACAAAGGGTTTTGGTACGCTGGAACAAAAAGTTAACGAACGTTACAGGGACAATTTTTATCAGTTTGATATTGCTACAAACCTTGAGTTAGGTAAACTTTTGCCCAAAAAAGCAGCCATGTCAATTCCTGTTTTTGCCAGCTATTCACAGTCAGTAAGTGCACCTGAATATGATCCATACGATTTGGATATTAGGTTGAAGGATAAATTAAAAGTTGTACCGTCAAACCAAAAAGATTCTATCCGTAAAACTGCTGTGGATTTTACTTCAACCAAAACAGTAAATTTTACCAACGTAAGAAAATTAAAAACAAATTCGAAAAAGCCTAAAATTTATGACATATCAAATGTTGATGTAAGTTATTCATACCTTAAAATAAGCAGCTATAATCCATTGATTGAATTTAATGATGTGACGAGGCATCGTGCAGCATTAGGTTATAATTATGCACCCCAACCAAAATACATTACACCGTTTAAGGGTATTTTTAGGAAGACAAAAACAAAATGGTTTGATCTTTTAAAAGATTTTAATATAAATTATCTTCCTTCTCAGTTAAGTTTTAGAGCAGATCTGCAAAGGCAGTTTGGTGTAATTAAACCAAGAAGTCTTGGAGGCGATAAGTACCGTACACCGGAGACCTTCGATAAATATTTTGTTTTTCAAAGAGATTATATTATGCGATGGAATTTCACAAGATCTATCTTGCTGGATTATACCGCCACAAACAATTCACGTATAGATGAACCTTCGGGAAGGTTAAATACAAAAGCAAAAAAGGATACACTTTTTACCAATTTATTTAAGGGTGGAAGAAATACCCTTTTCTATCAAACAGCAGCTTTTTCATATACTTTGCCTTTGGCTAAAATACCTGCGCTTGATTTTGTAACTGCCAATTTAAAATATCAGGCAACATATAGATGGATAGGTGCAAGCAGGCTTGCAGTAAACCTTGGTAATTTTCTGGAGAATGGTCAGCAAAAAGAGGGAACCGTGCAAATGGATTTTAATAGGCTTTATCAAAAATCTAAATTTTTAAGACAGCTCGATGTGCCTAAAAATATTGATGACAGAGAAAAGTGGCGGAACAGATATACAAAAGTATCAGACAGTGTAACAAACAAACTTGGCCAAAGAGTATTGCGTACCCGCAAAATTTTAGATAAATCTGCAATGCCGTATGTTAGTACTCCACTTAAAGTTTTCGGAAAATTGTTGACCAGCTTAAAACAGGTAAATGTTTCCGCCGGAGAAACGGGCAGCACACGTTTACCGGGCTACACAGACAGTACACAATACCTCGGACAAAACTTTAAAAGCATGGCACCCGGTTTTGATTTTATATTGG
>JANLVW010000573.1:0-1910 GCA_031364205.1 Ferruginibacter sp. | reverse complement strand
AATCTTCGTGGATAATCCTGTCGTTTAGTATTGGATATTTTTGTTTGAGTAGGGGTACTTTTTCATCATCCAATTCTACTGCCTTAAAATTTATGTTTTCAATTTTTATTAATTCTTTTGTAAGTGCGCCACCACCGGGTCCTACTTCTAATAAATTTGTAAATGAATTTTCCCGCAAAGCATCTACTATTTTTTTTATAACCAGCTCATCTTTTAAAAAATGTTGCCCAAGTGATTTCTTCAACTTATACATATCGCAAAAATACAATAAAAAAGCCCCTACAATTTAAATGAACAAGCTTTTAAAATGAACAAATTTGAAATTTAAACAATGATTTTGTAAAAGCTTTGCCTATTGGAAGTAAAAAGAAATATAAACAAAAAATACGCATAATTTTGTAAGAATATTTACTTTATACCATGAGCATTGCAGAACATAAACCGATTATAGGCATTAGTTGTGGAGACATAAATGGAATTGGTCCAGAGATTATTGTGAAAACTTTGAGTGACAGCCGGATGCTTGATATATGTACACCCGTTATTTTTGGCAATAATAAAGTTTTAAATTTCTACAGGAAAACACTTCCTGAAAACAACATTACTTTTAATATTGCGAAAGATTCGACCCATATAAATACCAAACAGGTTAATGTTTATAATTGTTGGGAAGATGATGTTGCTATTACTCCCGGAGCGCTTAGCGAGACAGGCGGAAAATATGCATTACTCAGCCTTACAACTGCAGCAGGTGCTTTAAAAGAAAACATGATTGACGGTCTTGTGACTGCACCTATTCATAAAAAGAACATTCAAAGCCATGAATTTAATTATACAGGGCATACACCTTATTTAAAAAATCTTTTTGGAGTAAAAGATGTGGCTATGATAATGGTGGCAGATAATATGAAAGTTGCATTGCTTACAGAGCATGTGGCTATTAAAGATGTTGCACAATTTATAACCAAAGAAAATATTTTAAGCAAGCTGAAGATCATAAACGATTCTCTTAAAAAAGATTTTGGAATAAATAAACCTAAAATTGCCGTACTTGGTTTAAACCCGCATACAGGCGATAATGGCCTTGTGGGGAAAGAAGAAATTGAGGTTATAAAACCGGCCTTAGAGGAAGCCAATAAAAAAGGTATTTTTTGCTTTGGACCTTACAGCGCTGATGGATTTTTTGCCAGAGGTAGCTATGAAAAATTTGATTGTGTTTTGGCTTTATATCATGACCAGGGATTAATTCCATTTAAATCACTTGCATTTGGTGAAGGCATTAATTATACCGCAGGTATTGAAGGTGTGCGTACATCGCCTGACCACGGGACTGCTTTTGATATTGCAGGAAAAGGTATAGCTGACGAAGCTTCGTTTAGGGAAGCCATCTTTAAATGTGTGGATATCGTGAATATGAAAAACGAAATCAGAGGTCAATATGCTAATCCGCTAAAAAAGAGAAGCGCTTTTGTTTTGAGAAATATTGTAGATGAAAAAATTGTTCTTGAGTAATATTTAAAATGTGCCTCAACAGTCTTAGGTTTTTAATCCATTACAATTTTTATAACAATCAAAGCCTATATACGGACGTAGATATCTGCAAATAATTTTATTTGAAAAGTGTATCCTCAACACCTTTATTTACAACATAATTACTAAAAGTAATTTCTGCTCTGCCTTTTTTACCTTTTAATTTATCTGTTGCGGGTAGCGCTACGCCATCATCAAAATCAAACGTTATTCCCTTAGGAAGTTTATAATCTTTTGCATTGAAGGAGAAAATAATTTTATCGGGCAAACCAAAGGAAGCATATTTACTATAAGTCATTTCCAGCTCATAGGTGCCATTGTCTTTTGTGGTAGTTTTCGCTTTTTTAATAAGGCTTGTGGCTTCATCAATATAAACTGTG
>JANLVW010000568.1:0-17154 GCA_031364205.1 Ferruginibacter sp. | reverse complement strand
TGCACCTCATCCCTACAGCGTTTTTAACGATTTCAACCATACTTCCACAGCCACGAAGTACCTTGTTCAGCGGTCTGTTAATTTTTGGCTGGATGAATATAAAGTTGATGGATTTAGATTTGATTTAGCAAAAGGTTTTACACAAACAGTTACTAATACAACTACAGTGGAAAACTATGATGCTTCAAGGGTTGCCAACTTAAAATATTATTATGATAATGCTGTTCCTGCTCATCCAAATACTTATATGATTTTAGAGTTTTTGGGAACAATGCCCAGCCAGGAAGAACAGGAATATGCTGCGTATGGTTTTATGCTTTGGGGAAACATGAACAGCCGGTACAACCAATGCACAATGGGCTTTAGCAGCAATTCAGACATTTCAGGTGTAGTATATAATTCCTCTCAGCGAAATTTTAATAACCCTGCATTAATGGGTTATATGGAAAGCCATGATGAAGAACGTACCATGTTTAAGAATTTACAATTTGGAAACAGTTCTGGAACTTACGATGTAAAAAATTTAAACACCGCATTAGCAAGAGAAGAGGCTGCTGCAGCAGTATTTTTTACAGTGCCCGGACCTAAATTAATTTGGCAATTTGAAGAAAGAGGTTTCGATATATCCATTAACTCTGGCGGATCAAACACAGCAAACAAACCACCGCATTGGGAATATATGAACAATGCCAACCGCAGGCATTTATACGATACTTACAAAAGCATGATTGATTTAAGGCTTAACAATCCTGCTATTTTTAATAATACGGTTTTTAATTATGATTTTTTTAATGGTGGTGGGCTAGTAAAAGTTTTTCAAATTGCAGACCCAAATGCTGCAGGAAAAAAAGTTACAGTAGTTGCCAATTTGGATGTTGTTCAACAAACAAAATCTGTAACTTTTCAAGGTACAGGTGATTATACAAATTATATCAGTAATGGAGTAGGTACAAACTTAAACGGAGCTACCGGATCAATTTTTACTTTGTCAGGCACTTCACAAAATATCGTTTTACAGCCAGGCGAATATCATATTTATGTAAGTGTTCCTGCTTGTACAACTCCTGCACCCACTACGTCTAATACCACCTTAACTTATTGCCAAAATGCAACAGCAACGGCACTTACAGCAACTGGCACAAATCTTTTATGGTATGCAGCTGCAACAGGTGGAACCGGTAGTTCAACTGCACCTACCCTAACAACAACTACAGTTGGCAGCACTGTATATTATGTAAGCCAAACTTCTAACAGTTGTGAAGGACCAAGGTTAGCTATTACTGTTAATGTTACAGCCTCAACTCCATCACCCACCGTTTCTTCTCCGGTAATATATTGCCAGAATGCAACAGCAATAGCCTTTACAGCAACAGGTACAAACCTGTTATGGTATACAAATTCAACGGGTGGAACAGGGAATTCAACTGCTCCAACACCTTCTACCACGACTGTAGGTAGTGCCATTTTTTATGTATCGCAAACACAGAGTTGTGGTGAAAGTCCAAGAGCAGCAATCACGGTAAATGTAAATGCAATACCTACGGCACCAACTGTTTCTTCGCCTATTAATTATTGTCAAAATGCAACAGCAACGGTACTTACAGCAACAGGAAATAATTTATTATGGTATAATGTTTCTGCAGGTGGAACAGGTAGTGCAACTGCACCAACCCCATTAACTACAACAGTTAGCAGCACCACTTTTTATGTTAGCCAAACAAACAACGGCTGTGAAAGCCCAAGAGCAGCAATTACAATAAATGTAAATGTAATACCTGCTGCACCAACTGCTGCAAGTCCGGTAACTTATTGCCAAAATGCAACAGCAACGGCACTTACAGCAACTGGTTCTAATTTATTATGGTATGCAGCTGCAACAGGAGGAATAGGAAGCACAACAGCCCCTACTCCATCTACAACAACTATTGGTAGTATAAATTATTATGTTAGTCAAAATGCTAATGGTTGTGAAAGTCCACGTACTTTAATTACAGTAACAATAACATCAACGACTGCAGCACCTACTGTTACAACTTCGGTTACTTATTGCCAGAATGCAACAGCAGTGACACTCACTGCATCAGGTACAAACCTGTTATGGTATACAAATTCAACTGGTGGAACAGGAAGTTTAACTGCTCCAACACCTTCTACAACAATTGTAGGTACTGCCATTTTTTATGTATCGCAAACACAAAGTTGTGGCGAAAGTCCTAGGGCTTCAATAACTGTAACAGTAAATGTAATACCTACGGCACCAACTGTATCTTCACCTATTAATTATTGTCAAAATGCAACAGCAACGGTACTTACAGCCACAGGAAATAATTTATTATGGTATTCAGTTGCAAATGGTGGAACAGGTAGTATAACAGCTCCAACACCATCAACTACAACAGTTGGCAGCTCTGCTTTTTATGTGAGTCAAACCAATAACGGTTGTGAAAGTCCAAGAGCGGCAATCACGATTAACATCAATATTACTCCATCCGCACCCATTGTTACAGGCAATGTAAATTATTGCCAGAATGCAACAGCAATGGCACTTACAGCTACCGGTTCTAATTTATTGTGGTACACAGTTGCAACGGGTGGTACGGGAAGTCCAACCGCACCAACACCATCTACAACAACTACCGGCGCAACCACTTTTTATGTAAGTCAAACACAAGGAATTTGTGAGAGTCCTCGTTCAGCAATTACTGTTACAGTTACTGCACTTCCGGCAGCACCCGTTGTTGTTTCATCAGTAACTTATTGCCAAAATGCAACAGCAACCGCACTATCAGCAACCGGAACAAATTTATTGTGGTATACGACAGCAACAGGAACAGGTGGAACTGCAAGCAACACAGCCCCAATTCCGAACACAACAGTTGCAGGCACTTTAAATTATTATGTTGCACAAACAAATAGTTGCGGGGAAGGTGCCAGAGCAAATATTCAGGTAATTATCACTGCAACACCTGCTGCACCCATTACTTTGTCTACAACAGCAATCACACTGAATAGTGCAACACTTAATTGGAATGCACAAAGCGGTTCATTTTTTACTGTTGAATATAAACCGGCAGCTGCTGCTACATGGAATGTGGCGGCTACAGGAATACAGACAAACAGTTATAATCTATCCGGACTTACTATTGGTTCTACTTATCAGTGGAGAATAACAGCTAACTGTGCTGCAGTAGGTTCAGGCAATGTTTCATCAGTTCAGACTTTTACTACTGCATCCAGAAATAATAAAATAACTATTATTAAAGATGGTATCGGATTAAAAATTTCACCAAATCCGGTAAGTACATCAGCAATTATCGACTACATCGTTCCCGGTTCAGGCGAAGTAACTTTTAATATATTTGATGAAAATGGACGAAGTGTGAAAAAGTTTTCTGATGGTATAAAAGTGGCGGGTCAATATCAAAAAGATCTTTTAAAGGAATTTAAAGGAATGGCAAAAGGAGGATATTTTATAAGACTTGAGCAAAGCAGTAAATCAATAGGACTACATTTTGTGAAGTTTTAGATTTCTATAAAACTATTGAAAAAGAAAGCCCGCCAAATATCAATCGGCGGGCTTTTTTTATGTAATTATTATAACTATTTTTCTCCCCAACGATAACTGTTTTGTTGAAGACCTGCAAGATCTATAACTCTGTCAACCACCGTTGCTGCTACCTCTTCAATCGTTTTAGGTAAACTATAAAAAGATGGTGTAGCTGGTGCGATGATTCCACCCGCAAGGGTAATTGTTTCCATATTTTTTATATGAATAAGATTGTAAGGCGTATCTCTTGCCACACAAATTAATTTCCTTCTTTCTTTTAGAATGACATCTGCGGCTCTTGTGATTAAATCGCTTGACATTCCTGTTGCAATTCTTCCCAATGTACCCATGCTGCAGGGAATAATAATCATTGTTGAATATTGGCCTGAGCCTGAAGCAAAAGGTGCATAAAAATCTTGTTGGCCGAAATACTTCACATCGTAGTTTTTATAATCTTCATCACCCAATTCTGTTTTCCATACGTCTTTCGCATTTTCTGTCATTACAACTCCCAACTCCTCAATCTGATCTTTTAACTGACATAATTTTGTTAATAAAACTTTTGCATAAACGGAACCACTGGCGCCCGTTATTGCTACAACAATTTTTTGTCTTAATTTTTCACCCATAAATCAAAGCTAAAGAATTTACACATGAGGAAGTTATTGGGTTGTATAGTTTTACTGATTGCGTTAATCGGAATCTTTTCTTTTAAAAATATTGACAAAGAAAAAATAAACTGGATAAGCATTGCCCAACTAAATGAATTATACGCAAAAAATCCGAAGCCTGTATTGATTGATATTTACACTGAATGGTGCGGATGGTGCAAAGAAATGGACCGCACAACGTACAGTCATGATAAACTTGCCAATTACATCAATGAAAAATATTATGCAGTAAAGTTTAATGCAGAACAGAAAGAACAAATTTCTTTCAACAATAAAATTTATAAATACAATACACAGTATCGAACCAACGAGCTTGCCCTTTATTTAACAGGTGGCCAACTATCCTACCCAACAACCGTTTTTATGAGCGGTGTCAATGCCCAACCTGCACCGCTAGCAGGTTACATGAGACCGAAACAAATGGAAGCGCCATTAAAGTTTTTTGGAGAGAAGGCCGATAAAACACAAACATTTGTTGAGTTTAATAAAAAAATGCACAACGAATGGTAATTAAGTTAATAAAGAATTATGACTTGTAATAGTTCGCAATAAATGTCAATCTACAGTTGTGTAATTGACGTATTAATTTTTGTATAATACCTTTACAAAAAGTTGTACATGAATAAACTGGAATCTTTTCTTCAAACCATAATAGCTGTCGCAGAAAATACAACGCTCCTTAAAATTACCATCAGTAATAAAAAAGATAAATCTTCCGTCTTAAAAAATGTATTTATTAAACCTGTTTTAATAAAAGAAAAATACCTGCTTTCATTTGTTTACAGAAACCTTACCAACGACATCACAAAAAACTTTGATCTGCAGGAAAGTGTAAATCAAATTAAAAATTTATTGAAAGAAAGTTTTTTTAATGCTGATGTTTATACAACTGTAGAAACTGTTTATTACACCGTAACAAAAGAAGGAAAAGAAAAAATTGTTACTAAAACGAGTAAATCAAAAATAACTGTCACATTTTTAACTCACGACAAACAAAAAAAACGGTTAATACTAACGAACTCTTTTTATTTAAAGGAACTTGGATTAACAAATGCTGAAGGAAATCTGAAAAAAGAAATGCAGTATAAATTTAAGCAAATAAACCGCTACGTCGAAATAATTGAAGGGATTTTAAAGGATACGAAAATTGAAAATAATTTTTCGATAGTAGATATGGGAAGTGGTAAGGGTTATCTCACATTTGCATTGTACGATTATTTACAAACAAAAAATAAGGAAACAAAAATCACAGGCATTGAGCTAAGAGAAGATCTTGTTTTAATGTGCAATAAAATAGCTGAAAAGTCATTTTACAAAGGACTTAATTTTACAAAAGGCAGCATCCAACAAACTGATTTACCAACGATAGATATGCTCATAGCGTTGCATGCATGCGATACTGCAACGGACGATGCAATAGCAAAAGGCATAAAAGCAAATGCAACGTTTATTATTTGTGCACCCTGTTGCCACAAACAAATTCGCAAACAAATGGCACCAACAAATGCACTACAGTACATTACCAAATATGGCATTTTAATGGAGCGGCAGGCTGAAATGGTTACCGACACTATTCGTGCATTAATACTCGAAGCACATGGTTACAAAACAAAAGTATTTGATTTTATAGAAGAAGAAGACACACCAAAAAACGTTTTAATTGTCGGAACAAAAAGCAATTTTTCTCAAAAAATATTTGACAAAAATATATTGAAAATTAAAGAACTGAAAATATTGTTTGGTATAAAAGAACATTATCTGGAAACGGTTATTTAATCTTTACAAACCTAAATCCTAAAAAAGTTTAATAAATATTTGAAGTTGAAATTTTGTTGATTTTTTCTTTTCACCCAAAACGAAAGAATCAACAAAATACTTTTTATCATTTCAGTTCCCCCGTTGTTGCTTCTTTGTACAGCTAAAAAAATCTCATCTTTATTTTAATGTTATAACATGCAATGGTATCTTCATCGCATGGATATTAATGCTGCTCAAAACAGAAGGCTGGGTCTGTTTCACTCCACCGTTTTAAATATGATTGACATGGTGGGTATTGGACCCTTTATCACCATGCCGATTGTTATTGGTTTGCTCGGTGGCATGTACATATGGGCTTGGGTTGCAGGTGCTGTGTTATCTTTAGTGGATGCAATGATATGGAGCGAACTTGGGGCAGCATATCCATTAGCCGGTGGCAGTTACAATTTTTTAAAAGTTGCCTACGGCGAAAAAGGCCCAGGTAAAATGATGAGTTTTTTATACGTCTGGCAAACGATTATTCAGGCTCCGTTAGTTGCAGCATCAGCAGCAATTGGGTTTGCACAATATTTTATTTATCTGGTGCCGATGGAAGTTTGGCAACAAAAAATGGTTAGCGGTAGTGTTATTATTTTAGTTACAATTTTGCTTTATAGAAAAATTGAAAGCATAGGAAAAATTGGTGTAATGCTTTGGCTGGGCGTTGTTGCAACGCTTTCCTGGATCATTTTTGGTGGAATAGCTCATGGAAATTTTATGCAACCAATATTTGAATTTAAAAATACCTTCAGCATAAATACGATTGCTTCTTTTCTTTTTGGGCAGGCATGTGTAAAAACAATTTACAGCTATCTTGGTTACTACAATGTTTGTCATTTAGGTGGCGAAATAAAAAACCCCGGTAAAAATATTCCACGCAGTATGTTTATCTCCATTTTTGCTATTGCCATTCTGTATCTAGCAATGAATATAAGTGTAACAAGTGTAATACCCTGGCAGGAAATAAAAGCATGGCAGGATGCAGGTACAAACAACTTTGTTATCAGCACTTTTATTGAAAGGCTTTATGGCCATACAGCTGCCAAAGCAGCTACTGTTATGGTTTTGTGGGTTGCGCTTGCTTCATTGTTTGCAGTAATGCTTGGCTACAGCCGTGTACCTTTTGCTGCTGCGCAGGATGGTGCATTTTTTAAAATATTTGCAAGGCTTCACCCTACAAAAAACTTCCCTCATGTTTCCCTACTTGTGCTTGCGGCATTTGCTTTTGTATTTAGTTTATTGTTTAGAATGGGTGACGTAATCAGTGGAATTCTTGCTATGAGAATAATGGTGCAGTTTATTGGACAGGGTGTTGGCTTAATGATGTTGCGAAAAAGAAAAGGAACGGACAATCTTCCTTTTAAAATGCCACTTTATCCATTACCTGTTATTTTAGCAATCTTAATGTGGTTGTTTGTTTTTTATGCAACCGGGCTTGCTATTATTTTAAGCTTTGCAGTGGTTCTAGTTAGTGGTTTAATTGTGTATTTGGTTAAGGCTAAAATAAACAATGAATGGCCTTTTGAAACAAAATTAAATTAAACACAAAGGCCACAAAGGGTTTTCACTAAGTCCACAAAAGGCTAAAACATTTATTTTAATTCATTTAGTAAGGATTCTATATCTAAATGCTTGGTAAACATCTCAAGTGTGCCATCAGGTTTTTGTGGCCACAATTCTTTTGGTTTATCCCAATATAATTCCACACCGTTTCCATCAGGATCATCTAGGTATAATGCTTCTGAAACACCATGATCTGCAAAGCCTGTAAAAGGATATTCGGCTTCTATAATTCTTTTGTATATAATGGCCAGTTCTTTTCTTTCTGCATATAGTATGGCGGTGTGAAATAAACCTGCAGTAAGCAAAGGCGCAGGCTCGCCACCTTTACTGAACCAGGTATTTAAACCAATATGATGGTGATAACCACCCGCAGAAATAAAAGCAGCATCTTCCCCATACATGGTTGTTATTTCAAAGCCCAAGAGGCCACAATAAAAACCCAATGATCTTTTTAAATCAGCAACTTTTAGATGTACATGCCCAATGCGGGTTTGTACGGGAATGTTGTAAGGAACATCCATATTTTGATATTAATTATTTAAGGATGGAACAGTTGTATTTTAAACCCGTAAACTAATGACACAATAAACCCCTGCAAATGCAAGGGTTTAATATTTTATCATCCACTCTGTTATAACGCTCCAACTTCCGCCATATCAGGAATATCAGCAGCTTTATATAAACCTGCATCTAACTTTTTCTTTGTTTCTTCAAAAGCTTTTAAAGTAATGTCTATTTCATCAAAACTATGCGATGCTGTTGGTATTAATCTGTAAATAATATCACCTTTTGGTATAACAGGATACACAACTATTGAACAGAATATTCCATAATTCTCTCTTAAATCCATTACCATTTGTGTAGCTTCCGGCACATCGCCTTTCATATATATTGGTGTAACGGGGCTGTTAGTATCACCAATATCAAAACCTTTTTCTTTCAAACCATTCTGCAACCTTTCAACATTGCTCCAAAGTTTTTCACGCAGCTCAGGCATAGTAGTTACCATTTCCATGCGTTTCAACATTCCCTCTACAATCAACAATGGGAGGCTTTTCGCAAATATTTGTGACCGTGTATTATAGCGCAAATATTTCAGCACCGATTTTGGCCCACTAATGAAAGCCCCAATGCTTCCCATACTTTTTACGAACGTACTAAAGTATAGATCAACATCATTCTGTACGCCCTGTGCTTCATCAGCACCCGCACCGGTTGGTCCCATATATCCAAAACCATGTGCATCATCAATTAATAATCTAAACCCATATTGCTTTTTTAATGCAACTATTTCTTTCAAAATTCCCTGCTCACCATCCATTCCAAAAACACCTTCGGTAATAACCAACACACCTCCGCCATTTTTTTCTGCCAGTGCATTTGCTCTCACCAGTTGCTTTTCGCAATCTTCAATATCATTATGTTTAAATGCAAATCGGTTACCCATGTGTAACCGCACACCATCCACAATACATGCATGCGCTTCCGCATCGTAAACAATCACATCCCTACGATTTACAAGCGCATCAATGCAACTCATTATTCCCTGATAACCAAAATTCAGCAACATAGTATCTTCTCTGCTTACATATTTGCTTATTACTTTTTCCAGCTCTTCATGCTTTGAGGTATTTCCACTCATCATTCTTGCACCCATCGGATTTCCCATGCCATAAGTTGCTGCAGCATCTGCATCCACTTTTCGAATATCAGGGTGGTTTACAAGACCCAAATAATTATTTAAACTCCATACAATTACTTCCTTACCCCTAAACTGCATTCTAGGCCCAAGTTCGCCCTCCAGTTTGGGAAAAGCAAAATAACCATGAGCCCTGTCCATATGCTGACCAATCGGTCCACCATCCTTAATTAATTTCTCAAAAACATCCTTCATAAACAACTTATTTTTATGTACAGTAAAGTTAAATAATAATTAATAAATTATTTTTCATAATTAGAAAATCCAATTATTTCAGTTATAAATAACAAAGTTTTAAACATTGGGAGCTTTTTACATTATAAAATAATCAGCAGCTGTTCCGGCTATTTGATTTACCTGCGCTATGCTACGGTGCCGCTGCTAACCGGCAGTCTTTCAACTTTGGTATTTTAATTTAACAATAATTAGTAGTATCTGCATTCATAATATTTTTTCTATTATTACTTTTTAAATTGTTCTTGTTTAGTTAATCTCCCATTAAGACCATAATTTATAACTTTACTAAAATTTAAAAATCCATGCGAAAAATTGCTTTTTTATTGTTTTTTACTGAATGTTTTTTTTCAACCCATTCTATAGCACAACCTAAATTAAAACCTGCTATTCCAGCAGAAATAAACCGCCCAAAATTAGTTGTAGGAATTGTAATTGACCAAATGCGCTGGGATTATTTATATCGTTATTACAACCGTTACAGCAGCAATGGTTTTAAAAAATTAATTACACAGGGTTATAGTTTCGAAAATACATTTATCCCCATGGTTCCTACATATACGGCTGTTGGGCACAGTTGTATTTATACAGGTGCAACACCCTCTACCAACGGTATTGTAGGCAATAACTGGTATGAAAAAACTACAAAAAAAAGTATGTACTGTACAGATGACAGTACCGTGCAAGGCGTAGGCACCAACGACAATGCAGGAAAAATGAGCCCTAAAAATTTATGGTCAACAACCATAACAGATGAGTTAAGGCTCAGCAATAATTTTGAAAGTAAAGTAATCGGTATTGCATTAAAAGATAGAGGGGCAATATTACCCGCAGGCCATAGTGCAAATGCCGCTTATTGGTACGATGATAAAAATGGCAAATGGATAACCAGTAATTATTACATGCTGCAACTACCAGAGTGGGTAAATGCCTTTAACCAAAAAGATAATGCAGGTAATTATATGAAACAGGATTGGAACACATTTTATCCCATAAACACTTATACCCAAAGCACAGCCGATAACCAGGATTATGAATTGGCTTTACCGGGATTACAAACTCCAACATTTCCTCAAAAACTTTCAGGCATTACAACTTCCTTAAAATACAGTACTTTTAAATATACACCCGCTGCTGCAACCTTTACATTTGATTTTGCTAAAAAAGCCATAGAAAACGAAAAAATGGGAAGCGGTAAAGTGACAGATTTTCTGACTGTAAGTATTTCATCAACAGATTATATGGGTCATAGTTTTGGACCAAATTCCATTGAGGCAGAAGATACTTATTTGCGCTTAGATAAAGACATTGCAGATTTTATTAATTACCTCGATGGTAAAATGGGTAAAAATAATTACTTGATTTTTTTAAGCGCCGATCATGGTGCAGCGCATGTTCCGGGATTTTTAAAATCACATAATATTAATGCCGGCGTATTCAGCGACAATATTATTTTTCAGCAATTAAATAAAATGATTGAAGATAATTTCAGCACAAAAAATGCTGTTTTATCTGTCCAAAATTATCAGATATATATAGATCAAGTAAAATTAAAAAATGAAGGCAAAGATTTAAATGCTGTAAAAAAAATGATCACAGAAAGTTTAAAAAATTACCCTTTCATTATAAATGCATTTGAGACAGAAAAGTTGAACAGTGCAACTTTAGGCGAACCAATAAAGACGATGCTTGCGAATGGTTTTACGCCAACAAGAAGTGGGGATATACAATTTATTGTAAAGCCGGGCTATTTTGATGGCGGTATAAAAGGAACAACACATGGTTTGTGGAATCCTTACGATGCGCATATTCCTTTACTGTTTTATGGCTGGAATATAAAGCCCGGTAAAACCAACAGAGAAACTTACATGACAGATATTTCTCCCACACTTGCAGCCCTACTCCACATTCAAATGCCATCAGGCAGCGTTGGAAAGGTTTTGGGGGAAGTTGTAAAATAAAATATTCCTTTTTATAAAAAAACAAAATGCCCCGAAAATTCGGAGCATTTTGTTTTTTTATAAAATAATTTTCTTAATACTGAAAAGTTATTTTTTCTCTGTTATTTTTTACAACAACAGTTTGTGTCTTACTTCCCTCTATTTGTTTGCCCGTGCCTTGAGGATCGAACTGCGAAATAGGATTTAGTAATGCAGAAAATGTTTGCTGCATGTTTACAACCGAGCCATTTACCTGTACTGAATTCATATTATTGAAGCCATGTAAAACAATGGCAATATTATTAAATTTTGAATTCATTTGACCTTCTGCATTTTCAAAAGTTATCTGTTTAGATGAAGCGTTGTACACAATATTTCTTTTGTAAAACATACCTTTTTCATAATCAAAACTCTTCCCATCATCTTCGTAATAAATAAAATTATTGTTTACATTTCCTTTATAAATATGAACCATTAAAGTATCGGTTGGTGCTATAGATGTTGACTGTACAAGTGATTGCATAGGAATGATGCTGCTTTCTTTTATAAATACGGGAAGCTTCGCCAAACTTAAATCAGCAGTTTTTTCACTGTTACCTTTCGTCATTTCATCATTGTAAAAATCATACCAGTTGCCTTTAGGAAAATATATTTTTACAAAATCTTTTCCGCTTTCCACTGGAGCAACCATTATTGATTGTCCAAATAAAAATTGGTTTTGAAAAACACCATTGTACACATTGTTATCAAAAGTGTTTTCAATTGCAAGCGATCTGTTTACAGGCAATCCGCTTTGGGTAGATTCATAAAAACTACTGTATAAGTATGGCATTAATTTATACCGCAATGAAATATAGTTGCGGGCTATCTCAGTAACTTCTTCCCCGTAAGCCCAGGGCTCCGATGATTTTGAATTGATGCCAGTATGGTTTCTAAAATACGGAATAAATGCGCCAAGCTGCATCCAGCGTGCATATAAACCAATGGATGGGTTTCCGGTGAAACCGCCAACATCCATCCCAGTAAATGACACACCACTTAAACCCAAACTGTTTATTAATCGGACACCTGCCAACATGTGATTGTCTTCAGATCTGTTATCACCCGTCCAAATTGCTGCATAGCGTTGCAACCCTGCATAGCCTGCTCTAGTTAATACAAATGGCCTTTCAGTTGATGTTTGTTCTCTAAAACCTTCATAGCTGGATCGTATCATTTCTAATCCATAAACATTTCTACCTTCTAAATGAGAACCTTTTCTGCCTTCAAAATCAAACATAACATTACTTGGCATTTTTTGCCCCCAGGTTGCTATTTCATTCATATCATTCCATACGCCGCTGATGCCATTATCAACAAAAAATTTCATTTCATTTCTCCAGTATTTACGACCAGCTTCGCTTGTAAAATCAGAAAAATTGCACCATCCCGGCCATACCTGTCCTGCATAATTTTTACCATCCGGATATTTTAAATAAACACCTGCTTTTAATCCTCTTTCGTATGCAGCTGCACCGGGCTCAATCTTTATACCGGGATCAACAATAACAGTTGTTTTAAAACCCATAGTTTTCAGCTGATCAGTCAAACCTTTTGGGTTTGGAAAGCGCTCTTTGTTCCAGGTAAACAACTGGTATTTATCCATGTAATGAATATCAAGTGTAATACCATCTGCAGGTATTTTTTTCTCACGCAATGTTTGTGCAATGCGCAATACTTCTGTGTCAGGATAATAACTGTAGCGATTTTGCTGGTAGCCCAAACTCCACAACGGCGGCATTTTCATGCGACCTGTGAGTGATGTGTAAGACTTAATAATATCTGCTACAGTCTTGTGGTAAATAAAATAATAATTCATTTCACCACCTCTTGCACCAAAGGAAGAAAACCGATCGTTGCTTGCACCAAAATTAAAATCAGACTGAAAGGTATTATCCATGAAAATACCATAATTCATGTTGTGGTGTATACCTATATAAAAAGGAATTGTTGAGTAGAGAGGATCTTGACCGGTGCTGTAACCATAAGCATCTGTATTCCAGTTTGTATATCCGTTTCCTTTTCTGTCAAGGTCACCGGTTTTTTCGCCAAGACCAATAAACCGTTCACCTTCCTGCATTTTTTTATACGTTGTAACTTCTTCTCCAAGCCAGGAAGTTGTAAGCCCCGTTTCATCTTCACTAATTACATTACCATCCATATTATAAAAAGTAACGGAATATGGTTTTTTTTGAAACACAACTTTTAATGAATCAGTTACAATGGTAACCTCATTTGGAGATTGTGTGATGGTAACTTTTGTTTGCATTGGCTCAGCAACAACTGCATAGGAAAAATCCTTTTTAAGCGGCTGTTTATCCATTCTAATTCTTACAATTGTTGGGCTGTAAACTATCGCTTCCACATTTGCTGTATTTGTGGTTATACTTACTCTTTGCCCATTTATTTTTACGGCAGAAACATTTCCCATTTCTTTGAGGTTGGTTTGCGCAAAAATATTATTTACAGTAACAAAGCATAATGAAAAACAAAAAAAACAAATTAATTTTTGTATTTTATTTAAAGTAAAAGTCATATTTAAATACATTTTTTGAATTATGAGTAATTTGATCTAGACACAATTTCTGTAAGAAAGCGGGAATAAAAAAAATAAAAGCCAGGTAATTAATCACCTGGCTTTTATTTTACTTTTTGTTTAAAGAATTATTGACTTACTGGGAATCCAAAATTATCTCCCAAAGAACCGGAGTCACCAACCGTGCCAGGACAATACGGACTCAATCTTGTTCTAAAATGCACTTTGATTTTTGTGATTTTTGAACCTACCGGTGGAAATTTATTGCTTCCAGCGTCACCTATTCTATAAAATTTAGAAGGAATGATTGTCCAGCCAAATAACCCGTTACCAAAATCTTTTGCTTTTAACGCAACATTATCAGCAACTGTCGCCATACCCGGATAATAATTACCATCGCCTGTATTAAGGGGCTCGCAATATTGTGATACCTGAAAATAGCCGCTGGTTCCATCTGGTTTTACATAATCAATATCGGTATAAACATACACTTCAGTAGCTGCCTTTAAAGCAACTTTAGAAGCATCTAATAAGTTTTTATCCATATAAAAAGTAACTACATCATCCTGAGTAAATTTTGATGGAAATGGTCTAAAAACAGACGGCGTAAATGTTAAAGGATCCACAGGAAAATTAAAATCCTGTGTTTGCTTAGAGCCATTCTGGTTTTTAGCAAGACATCCAAACTGTGCGCCAATTTGTGCCGCGGTTTTCTGCATATAAGTTGTAGGTGTAAGTGTGTAGGTAAATATTTTACTGTTGCCTACACGTGTACACTTTGCAACTGGATTAGAATTACCAAAACCAAAACCATTTTGGTCATTTAATGGAGAACCGCAACAACCAGGAACAAATCCCCAGATGTATACATCATCACCAGGAGCACCAAAATTGGCATTGGTTAAATCAAAAGTGATTGTTATTTGATCCTCAGCAGTAAAACTGCTAGGGCTTACAGTAGCAGTTTGAGCAAAGCTGTAGGTGCTTGCAAAAACTGTACTTATTAAGAATAATATTTTTTTCATTGTTATTTTTTTTACTGTTGTACTGATAAATTAATTTCTTGAAAAGTTGAAATCATAATAAACAAATACTTTTTTACTACCTGTAAAAAATGCTCTGTTGTAACGCAAAGAAAGTTTGTTATCACTAACTCTGTAGGCTTTTGCAAAGTCGATACTATCAGTACGGGATGTACCTGCAAGCTTTAACCTTTCGGAACCACCGTTATCAAAAAAAGAAAAATTACCTGTTGGCGCTACAAATAAAGGAGCATTACCAGGGTTAGTAAATGCAAACGTTCCTGCATTACCTGTGCCACCATCTGTAAACTTTACACTGACTGTATTATAAGAAAACAATGAAGTGATATTTAATTTTTGAACATTTGCAGGAAAGCCTTTATCAACAGCAGTTTGGTCTACTTGTATTATACTGTCCAGTTTCCAATTGCCTATAAGGTTTTTTTGTAAGCTGATTGATTCACCAACATCGTTGTAGCTTATTTTTTTACAGGAAACTGTAAAAAGGGTAAGCACAATAAATGCAGTTAAGCAAGTTGTGATTATTTTTTTCATTGTATTTTATTTTTTCTTTTGTTTTTAAATTTAGTTCTGTATAATTCCAAGGTTTGCTCTTACTTCACCATCAGGTATTTTTAATAATCCTGTAGCATCATTGTATGCAATACCTCTTACGTTTTGTTTTAATCTTCTTAATTCGTGGTAACTATCCCCTTCTGTAAAAAATTCTACTGCTCTTTCATTTCTAATTATAGTTAGTAATGCTACTGCTCCGGTTGCAGTAACATCAGCAGATACTCCGGCAACAGCCCGCACTGCATTGTAATCTGCCCTTACGGCTGCATCGGTAAAGCCTCCATTTTGCACCCTAGCTTCAGCACGAATAAGATACATTTCGGATAATCTAATTAACGGAACATTTATGCCGATGGATGCACCTAGTTGACTCCACTTTGTAGAAATACCTCTTGCAGGAGAAGTTGACATAGCTGTTAAAGAAGTATATCTCGTTCCACCATTAGCAGTAATAAGCGAATAAACAGTGCCTCCCAAAGGAAGGTAGGTATTGTTTAAATCGCTGTTCCAAAAACTTCCTCTTTGCACACCTGCATCTCCTAAAATCATCATCACAACACCTGTTGTAGGTGCTGATAAATTTCCATTGGTTTTAAATGGCACTGCAACATCAGTTCCCAAATCATAACCACTGTTTGTAATTACGTCGTTGGCATAAGCAAATGCATTTATATAATCTGCCATATTAAAATAGATCCTCGCCAGGTAGGCTTTCGCTGCCCATTTGGTTGCCCGTGCACCACCATTAGCAGATGGCAATAATGTTTCTGCAAGTTTTAAATCTGCAATAGCTGCATCATAAGATTCCTTTACGGTTGCTCTTTGTTTAGGTATTTGTGCTTCTGTAGCACTTAAAGCTTTTTGTCTAATTACAACACCAGCATCACTTGTAGGATTGCTTGTATATGGTTTTGCAAAGAGCCTTGTAAGTTCAAAATGTGAAACACCACGAATAAATAATGCCTCACCATTCCAAATGTTTTTTGCGGAATCTTTTAAATCGGAATACGAGTTTTCTGTAAGCGCCTTAATTACAACATTTGCTCTTCCAATAGCATCATATCCTGTAAACCAAAGGCTTCTTCCAATTGAATTAAAAGAACTAAAACCACGCTGTGTAAACTGAACTTCAGCACCACCTGTTACGTTTACAAAATTAATTTGATCGCCATATAATTCTGAAGTTTTAGTAAAATTGCCGCCCATAAAATCGTTGTTTGTAAAGCGTTCGTATGAAGCCGCTAAAACTGCATATACATTGGCACTTGATTTAAGTACTTCATCCCCTGGTTGCGCATCACCAGGAATTTGATCAAGCAGTTTTTTACAACCTGTTGTAAAAACTGCGGCTGCTAAAAAAGAAAATATGATAAATTTTTTCATTGTTATTTTTTTAATTTTTTATACAATTACAAAGTGATGCTTAATCCTAGGTTTATGCTTTTTGCCTGAGGACTTGGTAAGTAAGGTGCATTTGATGCACCGTTAGATGCGCCGTTATTGAATCTATAACGAACCACTTCAGGGTCC
>JANLVW010000557.1:0-1103 GCA_031364205.1 Ferruginibacter sp. | reverse complement strand
ATAAAATTTACCAAAATTATTTTCGTAACTGTTTTTTTTCCAGAGTTCACTCACAACATAATTTTCAAAAAGCTGACCTACATCCTGTCTTGTTTCGGCCGGCCTAAAATCATTAATAAGTGCATTGCGTAAACCACAATCAAAGAAATATATTTTCTTCCCTTTTCTCAATTCTTTTCTTTGGTTTGTACTGTAAGAAGGGAGTTTAAAAATGACAAATGTCTGTTCTAAAATGTTAATATAATTTTCTACTGTTTCATTTTTAAGATCAAGTTTATTACTAAGTTCATTGTAATTTACCTCATGGCCTACCTGGTATGCAAGTGCTTTTAAAAGATCAATTATTTTTTCAGGTTTTTTTATGCCACTCCACATTAATACATCTTTGTACAGATAGCTGTCAGTTAAAAGTTTTAACCGTCTTTCAATATTATCTGTAGCAGTAACTATTTCAGGATAGCTTCCATACACTAGCCTATGATGCAGGCTTCTTTTTTCTTCCAGTAAATTTGTATGGTCCACCATTTCTTTAAAGGAAAATGGAAATAAATAGTGTTCCCATTTTCTTCCTGTAAGTGGTTCGTTTGTTTTGTTTTTTAATTCAAAGGAAGATGATCCTGTTGCTATTACCTGCACCTCGGGGATATGATCAGTAAAAAGTTTTAAAACATTTCCAATAGTTGGAATTTTTTGAGCTTCATCAATAATTACAATTCTGTAATTATTGGATAATTGTTTTAAACGAGTGCTTGTAGCATTATTGAACAAGGAAATTACATCGCCATTCTCTGCATCTAACCACAACATATTTTTAATTTGGTCTTTAAACAAATTTCTGAGTAGTGTGCTTTTTCCTACCTGCCTTGCACCGAGTAAAATAATTGCTTTGCCCTTAAAAAATCATTGATTATTAATTTCTCAACCAAACGTACAATCGGTATATTTTCCACCGTAATGGCAAATATACCGGTAAATATTCCATTGCAATGGTAAATGAACTCTTTTTTACAGCTAAACGAAATTTCTATATAAACTTTCTGTGCTAATTTTCTTTCTTAATTAAAACAATTCTGCCCCTGTCTGCTGTGTAAATGTCGTTGAAG
>JANLVW010000551.1:0-1289 GCA_031364205.1 Ferruginibacter sp. | reverse complement strand
CCACATTAGGTTCAAAAGCATTCGTTTTATCATTTTTATAAGTATCATTTTAATGACGGCTCATCGTTTTTATTTATTGTACTTATTGCGTTATCATTTTTAAAGAAAATATTATTGGGGGAACTTTTTAAAATTATATTTTCTTTGCTTCTTTTATCAAAATTATTAGCGGTTGCTTCGTCTGTTTTTTTATTTGTTTTATCAGTATTAAACTTCTCGTTATTTGTCCTATCACCTTTTAATATGTTTAATACTTGTTGCTGATTTTGCTGTTGGTTTAAGATGATATTATCATTTTTTTCTTTGATGAGATCTTTTTTAAAGCTACTTATCTCTGTATTATGCGGATTGTAATTATTAAACAGCATAAGCCCTGTTAATACAACAGGAACGAACGCAGCAAACTACCAAAAGAAAATCCTCTTTTTATTTTTTTTCTCGGGAAGATGCCTGTTCAGCAAAAATTCCATTTTATTCCAATCTTGTTCTTTAAAAGTGGGAACTGTATAATTATTTGCATCCTGGCTTTTTTATCAAATTCTTCCGGTGTCATAATATGGTTGCTAATTTATAAGAAGATGTGATTTGTTTTTGTAAAATCTTCCTTGCTTTTGAAAGGTTGGATTTTGATGTTCCTTCAGAAATGTTTAAACATTCTGCAATTCCTTTGTGTGTCATTTCATCTATGACATACAAATTAAATACGAGCCTGTATGCGGGCGAAAGATTTTGAACAGCTTTCATTATCTCATCGTGTGATATTTTATCAACTGCATTTTCTGCAATGTCAGAAACATTAAAATGTTCATCATCTAAATCATTTATAAGTTCCAGGTGTTTATCCTTTCTATATCTGTCGATGGCTGTATTTATCATTATTTTTTTTAGCCATCCCATAAACGAAGCTGCCACATTGGAATGTGGTTGCTTCATAATTTTGTAACCCTACAAATAATTTTAAAAAGCCATCTTTTACAATTTCTACTGCATCGTCTTTATTGCCTGCATACTTAAAACATACGGACATAGCAAAGCCATAGAAAGATGTATAGATCTTTTTTTGGCTGTCCCTGCTGTTCTGTTTACAACCGTTAATGCAAACAATTATCTCATCATTGTTGAGCAAAATGCTAGCTGTTTAAATATATAATCGTAAAAGTGTTTAAAATAGTTGCCTTGCTTTCTTTTATTTTTAAGTAACTGTCTTTTAAGTAAGTTAGTTGAATATTCATTTTAATGATTCTAGATGAATTAAGTGACTTTGAACTATTGCTGATTTTTTAAAAAAC
>JANLVW010000529.1:0-1629 GCA_031364205.1 Ferruginibacter sp. | reverse complement strand
CACCCCGAGGTGGTGAGAAGCAAACCCGGTAAATGCCCTAAATGTGGAATGAAGTTGGTAGCGATGAAAATGAAGGGAAAGAAAATAGCCAAACCAACTGGTGAAATGAAAATGTAATAAAAAAATAGACTTATCGGCATCTAAAAAAAGATGCCGGTTTTGGCGTCTTCAAAAAATAATTACGCATAAATAATTGAAGAAGCCTAAGTTTTATTGACAGCTTCTTAATGCGAAAACTCTTGATAAAACAACTGCAAAATTTATATTACCAATATGGAATTATTTCCCACCGCGAATAACCCGTCAATAAATATTTTACCCAAGGATGGCGCTGTAAATTATTACGGGAAAATTTTTACCACAACTTTTGCTGATCATTACGTAGATAAATTATTGACTACCATTGACTGGAAAAATGACGAATCATTTATTTACGGAAAACTGATTGTTACCAAAAGAAAAGTAGGATGGTACGGCGATGAAGCTTTTGATTACACATATTCAAAAACTACAAAAAAAGCATTACCGTGGACAAAAGAACTGCTGGAAATAAAAAGAATGACCGAAGAAAAAACGGGTGAACAGTACAACTCCTGCCTGCTTAATTTATACCACAATGGCGATGAAGGAATGGGCTGGCACAGCGATGCAGAAAAAGAACTAAAAAAAGATGGCGCCATCGCATCTCTAAGTTTTGGTGCAGAACGAAAATTTCTTTTCAGACACAAAGAGGATAAAGAAACAATTTCAGTATTTCTGGAAAACGGAAGCTTGTTATTAATGCACGGCACAACACAAACTCACTGGCTACATAGAATGCCTCCTACAAAAAAAGTAATGACACCCCGAATAAACTTAACTTTTAGAACAATAATTGTTTAACCCAAAGCTTTTTTAAAATCTTCTATTAAATCTTCCACGTTTTCTATACCGATAGAAATACGCAACAAATTCTCGGGACTAACAGGATGTTTGCCTTCAGCACTTCTGCGGTGTTCAACCAAACTTTCCACTCCACCAAGGCTGGTGGCATGTTTAAAAATAGAAAGTTTTCCTGCAACATTTAATGTTTCTTGCAACCCGCCTTTTACTAAAATAGAAATGATGCTGCCAAAGCCATTGGTCATTTGTTGTTTTGCGATTTTATGATTTGGATGAGTGGTCAAGCCGGGATAAAAAACTTTTTGAATATTATTATGCTGTTCTAAAAAAGCGGCCATAGTAACAGCATTTTTGCATTGTGCTGCAAGGCGCATGGGGAAAGTCGCCAAACTTCTGTTGAGTAACCAGCAATCAAAGGGAGAAGGAACCGCACCTGCAATAGCCTGATATTCTCTTATATTATTTGCCGTTTCATTGTTGTGATTAGTGCACACAACACCACCTAAAATATCTGAGTGACCACTAAAAAATTTTGTAGAAGAATGCATTACATAATCTACCCCCATTTGCAAGGGTTTTTGCAAAATAGGTGTAGCAAAAGTATTATCGCAAGCAGTTGTAATATTATGTTTTGCCGCAAGTGCAACAATTGCTTTAATGTCTGCGATTTTTAGTTGTGGATTGGAGGGGGTTTCCATCCAGATTAGCTTTGTGTTGGGTTTTATAAGTTTTTCAATATTTCCAATT
>JANLVW010000517.1:0-5989 GCA_031364205.1 Ferruginibacter sp. | reverse complement strand
GCCAAAATGGAATTTGAAGACGGGTTTACAGTGCCATGGCATTCACACGAAAACGAACAGGTAACTGAAGTAATAGAAGGTGTATTGCGTTTTTGGTTTGATGATAACGAACAAGAAGCGATTGATTTAATGGCTGGGGATTCAATTATTATTCCGGGCCACCGCAGGCATAAAGCTTTGATGGTTGGTAAAGTTGTTGAGATAGATACTTTTTCGCCGCCAAGACAAGATTGGATCGATGGATCTGATGCTTATTTAAGAAAATAATCTATGCTTAAGCAAATAATTTAAAATGGATTTAGGAATAAAAAATAAGGTTGCACTTGTACTTGCATCAAGTAAAGGATTGGGAAAAGCAGTAGCATTAGAGCTGGCAATTGAAGGTGCTAAAGTTATTATCTGTGGGACAGATATTGAATCACTTGCTGCAACTGAGCAAGAGATAAATGCTGTTGCACAGAATAAAGTACTTGCAGTTGTGTGCGATATTACAGATGAAATACAACGAAAAAATTTAGTTGATGAAAGTGTAAAAGCTTTTGGAGCTATAGAAATTTTAGTGACCAATACCGGAGGCCCGGCTGCAGGTCCGTTTGAGCAATTTAAATTAGATGACTGGAAAAACATTTACAATTTACTTTTTTTAAGTGCGGTAGATATTATTCAGCAGGTATTACCGGGCATGAAGAAAAAAAGTTGGGGGCGTATTTTAACCATTACTTCTGTTGCAGTAAAACAACCTGCTGATAACCTTATTTCATCCAACGCAGTACGCACAAGTTTGTTGGGTCTTGTAAAAAGTTTATCAAACGAAGTGGCCATAAATGGTATTACTGTAAATAATATTTTGCCGGGTTACACCAGTACCAACAGGCTACAAGGGCTGATTGAAAAGAACCCTAAAGTAAATGAGGTAAAAGAAACCATACCAATGAAAAGATTCGGAACTACTTCAGAGTTTGCTGCAGCTGCTGCATTTTTAGTAAGTGAGCGGGCCGGTTATATTACAGGCCAGTCATTGGCAGTAGATGGCGGGTGGATAAAAGGACATTAATTATAATAATATCTGCGACTCATATTTCCTTCAACAAAAACTGATTTACTTTTTAAGAAAATTAGCAATATTATCATTGAGAAATTTTTCATCTGCAGGATTACTTGCTGCACCAGCCGTATGTCCCCAAAGTGAAGGAATAGGTTTAAATATTACCTTTTTAATAAAGGCTGCTTCGTAAGTTGCATCGCCCACAGGGAAATATAAATCTGTTGCAGAAGGCATATATAAAAACGGCACTTTAATAGATTTAAGCGCAGCTTCTACATTGCCATTGAAACCCGTCGTAGTACCAACATCGTGCTGCTCCCAGGTACGCATTTGCAGTATAAGGTTATTGGCATCAGCACCCGGAATAAAATTTGTTTTGTATTCGTTTAGCACCTGTGCAAACGTTGTTCCCGGCGCGGATGTGGTACGCCACAATTCCTTGCGCCACCACTCCTGTGAGTAAAGCCAGGCTGTCCATACGATACCAAAAGCTTGCAATCCTTTTACCGGGGGTTTGCTGTAATCACCGTTATTAAATACTTCGTCGGCAGTTAGAGCAGCTATTTGTCCTTCGAGGCGTACAAAGCCGTGTGGGTATGTTTTTGCCGTGCCTGAAGTTGCCACTATACGGTCAGAAAAGCTCGGATAACTTACCGCCCATTGAAAGGCTTGTTGTGCACCCATTGAAAAACCTATAAGGGCTTTGAGGTGTGTAATTTTAAGATCTGCTGTTAGCAAATTGTGAACAGCCTCAACATTGTCTCTAATGGTCATAACTGGGAAACGTGGTCCGTGAAAAGGCTCTGGTGTGTTGCTTGGAGAAGAAGAATTTCCATTGCCAAAAAGCTCTGTGGCTATTAAAAAAAGTTTAGTTGTGTCCAATGCACGTCCCGCTCCAATAAGCCATTCGTAACCCCGGTGATCTGCCATGTAATGAGAGGGAAGCAACACTGCATTATTGCGTGCAGCATTTAAATGACCATAAGTACCATAAATAATATGCGCTTCCGGTAATACGATACCACTTTCTGTTTTAAAATTTTGCAACACAAAATCGTATCGTTTTGCATGATCAATGTTGGGACTATTTTGCGCATAAATACTTTGTGATAGTAACAATAATAATATAAGATTTTTCATAAAAACGTCTGAATTTAGGTTATTAGGTTAATGATTATTTTTTAGCACTCATATTTAGGTTTAATACATTTTCAAGTTTTGCGTACTAATTAGATTACTCATTAAAATATTATGGATTGCATTTATTCAAATAAAAGTAGGACTAATATAATGGCAATTATAAACTGTTCTAGCGGAAAATTTTTCGAGTAGCGAAATAAAATTAAAATATAGCTCAATATACCTCCTAAGGAAATTGCCGTATTCACTTTTTAAGTGTTCACTCATTCTTACATAGTTCAGAATTCACAATTATTTCTAGCGTTTGATGTATGATAAATCGATGATTATATTTACTGGTCTACAAATATTTTTACACTTAGTTTTACTTTGATTGTAAAATCACTTACCAAATACAAAGCAAACACAATTGCCATTGGTTTATTTCTGTAATAGTCCATATACCTGTGCGTAATGATAACTGTAATTAAATATTAAAGTAATTATTTAAAGCACTTTATTTTTCTTAAAATATTTTACCCTCTTAAACTTTTATAACAATTCAAAGTCTACAAGTAATTATGTAATTATCTTATAAAACCTATATTCCTAATTATGAATGAAATTATCTCTAGCAGTATTTTTTTATTTAGGTTTTGTAAAAATATTTTCATTTTAAATATAAAAAAAAGTAACATTAAAATTAATTAATAGGGCTAAAAAAATAAAAAATGAGGGGGGGGATTTTGAACCCAGAAATTAATTAAAAGCATCTTTTAATAAAAAATTATTTTATGACGATTACAATTGACAGCATAAAAAACGAACAATATTTACTACTTGTGGAGCTCAAAAAATTATTAGCAAATGAATATATGCTTTATGCAACCCGCTATTCTTCTTGGGATATTAAAGACCGCAATGCAGTAGAATTAGATAAGTTTTATGAATCACAATATGAAGAATTAGATATTGTTATAGATGATATAATTGAAAGAGTAAGAAGCATAAAACCCTTTGCAGCAGGGCGTTTAAGTAACTATTTTAAATTTGCAACATTAGCCGAATACAGTTACCCCGTTAGTCAAAAAGAACAGTTGTCAAATTTACTTGCTGACCATGAAATAATAATACAACAATTAAATCAATTAGCAACTGATTTCTCTGGGAAATATAACAATTATGATAATACCGGTTTTGTAATGGGACTAATGGAGAAACATACAAAAATGGCATGGAGAATACGTTCTTATTTGAATTAAATATTTATTGTTCGTCAAATAATTAAGCCATTTGTTTTTACCAAATGCAATCCGAGTAAACTCAAAAATAACTTTTTTATTAAACCAATTTTAATATTTAAAAGAATTTATTAAGAGGTATTTAATAATTCATATACATTTTATATCCTCAAATAATCCCTTCTCCTAGATTCATTTCTTCCCGAAATTCTTAGATAAATAGCCACTAAATTTTTACAAACATTGTTAAAAACACAAATTGTCAATGCCCGTTTTATAAAACTGTGCTGATGTGAAAGGATTACGAAATCATCTTTTGCAAATTGCCATTTTTCGATTACAAGAATTAAAATGAATATAATTTGCTTTTTTTTTGAAAATTTACTTCACTTTTATTAAAATTCAAAATAAAGGCAGATACACAGAATAGCAAAGTTCAGGGCATCTGTGCGGTTAATAATTGAACTACTATAAATCATTATCGGATATAAAAATATATCATCTAACGATTCTTTGGCAAAATAATTTGGTAGGCTTTTTAAATTTATTTGCTCATGGATAAGTGTACAAAAGGATGGGCATTATCCGTATAATAAATTCCTTCACAAAAAATTCTTGCACGAGCGCCATACCTCATTTCTGCACTTTAGCACCCATCTCTGCGTTACTAGGAACTAGAATAGATAATCCTGCTTTAATAAATAAAGCATACATCTCTAGTACGAAATAGGTTATGTATTTCTGTGCTAGAAGGAGCAATAGAGTAAGCATTTCTCCGGTAGTATTGGTGTTTATTTAGAAGGTAAATGCTGTTTTTTTTGGAAAATATCTTTACAGTTTAAATTAACAATTTTAGGGTTCCTTGCCAATTAAAACAAGTAGAAGAAAATAGGTTTAAGCTTTTTAATAAATAGGGCAAGATATATTATAAATTTTTTATGTATATAATATTTTCTTATATTTAAGTATTAAAATTATAAATTATGGCAACTAAAAAAGCTACTAAAGCTGCACCTGCAAAAAAAGCTGCACCTGTAAAGGCCGCACCTGCAAAAAAATCAGTTTTAAAAACAGCAATTACAAAACCGGTTATTCCATCTTCTTAAGTATTTAAATTTTCATCTTCTGTAGCATTGTTTACAGAAGATGAATTTTTATCTTGGCTTTTTTCATCCTCAGTAATTAATGCAGGCAATCTATTATTGGTTTCCGGGTCTTTATCTTCTCGGCCATCACGAAAATTGTTCTCATCCGAATTTTTAAATTCTTCTTTTTTAGCAGGTTTTACTTTTGTAAGCTTTTCAATAAGAATATGTTCCAATTTGTGGTGAAGCGGAACGAGACCTGCACCTAAAATCACCAGTACAAGCAATTCAAATATTTTGTTGTGATGCATTAATTCTTCTATGAGCGGATGCAATAAAAGAATTAAAAATTCAAAGAACATCAGCAGTGATACTACACCCATAAAACGAACTACGTTTCTATGGATTCTGATTTTACTAATTGCAACAGTTAAAATAAAAAATATCGGAATAAATATGCAAATAGCAAGTATCTCCAACTGTTGTAACCTGCTTTCTTTTTCACGGAGTTTTTGTTCTGAAATTTCTGTCTGCCGTATTTGTTCATTCGTACTTATTATCATAGCCTCTCTTGTTTTTGACTGGCCTTTTAATGAATCTTTTAACATCACTGTCCGCTCCATGTAAACAAAAGCACTATCAATTTTATTTTTAGTTTTATAAAAGTGGGTGAGAAAATTTGCAGCATCGAGTTCCCTGCTTAAAAATCCATCCTTACGGGCTATATTATAAGCAAGTCTTGCATATCTAAGTGCAGAGTCAGGCTTTGCTATTTTTTGAAAAATATTTGCAAAGCCTAATGCATTTTCACAAAGCATATCATCGTTGGTACCATCGTTTAAAAATGGTAATGCACTGCGATAATTCATCATTGCAGCATCATTATTTCCTTCAGCAGCCAATACATTTCCCAGACCAAGTAAAGCAACGCCCCGGTAAAAATCGTTTCCATTTTCAATCCCTTTTTTTAATGCCTCAGAAAAATAATGCTTGGCAGAATCGGTATTTTTCATTTTATAAAAGGTTTCACCAAGATTGGTAAGGATGCCGAATTCCAGTTCTTTTTTTGCAGCGCCACCGGCAGCTTTCACAGTAGAGTCTGCTCTGTATAAATAGTTTAATGCTTTATCATAATCCGATAATAAAATATAAATAAGCCCGATATTATTTAGGGCACTTGCATAATTACGAATGCTGTTTCTTTTTTCTTCAATCTTTAATTTCTGCATATAATTATTAAGCGATGCTGTATAGTTGCCCAATAAATAATGCCCTGTGGCCATAATAGCATAAGAGCGGCTTTCCCCCTCCGTATATTTTATATGGCTTGCTAACAGCTGCGCCTTTTGCGCCAGTTCTATAGTTGTATCGGGTTTAAAAAATTCATATTGTTCTGCCAGTCTCCAAAGTAATGCTACCCTATCACTGTCTGCTTGTGGTTGTTTAAGTAATTTTTTAAGGCTGTCAATTTTTACCGACTCTGCAGCTGCCGTAACGGT
>JANLVW010000504.1:0-1594 GCA_031364205.1 Ferruginibacter sp. | reverse complement strand
GATAGTGTGGAAAGAAACGAATCAAACCTAAGAGCCAGAGAGGGTATTACAGATTTATCTGCACAAGGCAACCAATACGGGCAAATTGTGCGGGAATTGGATCAAAAAAAGACAGCACTCGATTTACAGACTGATGTGCTTGCAGGTATACAAAGTTATGTTTATAGCAAGGGCAGGAGACCAGGAACTGTGCCCTCTCAGAGCCTGGTTACAGACCCGATTTTATCAGGATTATTATCACAATTATATGCGGCGGAATTTGAAACTGACAGAGCAAAAGCGGTGGCTGGAGAAAAAAGTGAAACCGTAATACTTGCAGAAGAAAAAGTAAGCCGTCTAAAAAATGATATTAAAGAGAACATCAACAATATTAGAAATGGTTACCAGATTGAAAAGAACTGCATAAACGCAAATATTGCATTAAACAACAGTTTGCTTTCGCAAGTGCCGGCTAAAGAAAGGGCATTGCTGGCCATCAGCAGGCAGCAGGCAATTAAAAACAATATTTACACCTTTTTATTAAACAAGCGGGAAGAAACCGCCATATCATCCGCTTCTACAACCGCAGATCTAAGGGTGCTTGAAAGGGGTTATTCGTATGGACCCGTTAGCCCCGTTGCGAAAAATTATTACCTGATGGGATTGGTTTGTGGGCTCCTTGCGTTCTTGGTTTTTATTCAATTAAATGAGCCTTTAAGCAATAAAGTGTTGTTTAGGGCAGAAATTGAAAACAAAACAAAAGTGCCCGTAGTAGGTGAAATTATACAGGCAGTTGATAAAAACATTATCGCCATCAGTGAAGGAAAAAGAACGGTAATTGCAGAACAGTTTAGAACGCTGCGCACCAACCTCAGTTTTATGGGGCTTAGCAGTATAAATAAAACGGTACTTGTTACCTCATCCATATCAGGCGAGGGTAAAAGTTTTATAGCAACCAACCTTGCTTTGAGTATGACCCTTACCGGAAAAAAAGTTGCGTTATTGGAACTTGATCTGCGGAAACCAAAACTTAGCCGGGAACTAGGTGTGAAGAGAGACCCCGGTATATCAAATTATTTAATTGGTAAAATAACATTGGACGAAATTATAAAACCTACTGCCCATAAAAATCTTTTTTTGGTTACGGCAGGTCCCATAGCACCCAATCCAACTGAGTTGATAGATAAAAAGGAATTCGGCGAAATGATCAAAGGGCTGAAAGAAAGATTTGATTTTATTATTATTGATTCTGCACCGATAGCACCTGTAACAGATTCGCAACTACTGAATAAATATGCAGAAACGACCATTTTTGTTGTACGACACCATGTAACCCCAACTTTGTTTTTAAAGATGATTGATGGCTTAAAGCGGGATAAGAAATTTTCGAACATGTGTGTTGTATTTAATGGTGTAAAGCCCAGAGGTATTTCTTTTTTAAATTACGGATTTGGCGGTTATGGAAACGGTTATGGTTATGGTTATGGGTATGGATACGGTTATGGGTATGGGTACGGTAGTGAAGCCAGTGGATATTACATAGCGGATGGTGGACAACCGGGATTTAAAAATCTTTTTGGTTTTTTAGGTTTTTTGAGAAAATTATTTAAAAAAA
>JANLVW010000489.1:0-2918 GCA_031364205.1 Ferruginibacter sp. | reverse complement strand
GGAGAGCAGAAATAAAAGGTATTGATGTAGGAATAAGAACACTAAATATAAATGATAGAAATTTTAAATGGTCAACAAACTTCAACTTTGCTTACAACAAAAATAAAATAATTGATCTGGGTCCCGGTGTAACTCAGATTGGTACTTTATACAAAGTTGGCAACCAGTTAAATTCAATATTTACGCAGAAATATGCAGGCGTAAATCCTGCTGATGGCCGACCAATGTATTATGACACCTTAGGAAATATTACTTATCAACCTCTATTAAGAGACAGATACTATTTAAATGGATCTTTGGACCCTACTTTTAATGGTGGGATGACAAATATTCTATCGTATAAAGGATTTGAATTGCGGTTCCAGTTTATATACCAGGGAGGTAACTATGTTCAAAATTCTGATGCAGCCTTTTTGCAACGAGCGGGATCAACCTTTGACAGAAACCAGATTGCATTTCAGACCGAAAGATGGCAGAAGCCAGGTGATATTACAAGAGTACCAAAACCATATGCAGGAGGTACGCAACCATTTGCAAACTCTAATAATTTAGCAAGTGACCGTTTTTTTGATAGAGGAGATTTTGCTCGGTTAAAAGAAGTTACCTTAACTTATAGTTTTAGCAAAGAAGTAGTGAATAGCCTTAAATTATCTGCGGCATCTTTTTATGTAAGTGGTTTTAACCTGGCAACCTGGAGTAAGTATACCGGATTTGATCCTGAATTGCAAGGTTTTGATTTTGGTACTTACCCTCAAGCCAAACAAATGCTGTTTGGTATCAACGTAACATTTTAAAAATAAATTATGAGATATAAATATTTTAATAAAATTGCAATATTTGCATCATTGGTTTTATTACTTTCAAACTGTAAAAAACCTTTAGAAACTACCCCAAAAAATAGCCTTGATTTAACATTTGCTTTAAACACAAAAGAAGGATTACAAGCTACACTAACTGCTATTTATAACTCTTTGCAAACAAGTGGATATTACGGCAGAGATTTTTTAGTTGTGCCTGAACTGTTGGCCGATAATTGTGAAATTACTACAGGAAATACAAATAGATTTATTACACAGGGAAACAACACGCCCGGTGCTCATGTTAATATCTGGGCTGAGGCATATGCTAATATAAACAGGGCCAATATTATCTTGTCTTTTATAGATAATTCACAATCATCAGCTGCTGAAAAATTGCAGTCGAAAGGAGAGGCTTATTTTTTAAGAGCCTTAATGTACCATAATCTGGTGAAAACTTATGCAAGGTCACCTTTATTTTTAAGCTCAGGTACCGGTGCTAGTTTTGACTTAGGCGTTCCCATAATTACCGCACCTGTTATAGACGGGGCTTCTATAACTTATCCAAAACGCAATACAATAGCAGAAGTATATACGCAAATAATCCAGGATGTTATTAGTGCAAATTCGATGTTATCCAATGCGGGTGTCGCTTACAGAGCCCGAAAGGTTGCTGTACATGCCTTGGCCTCTCGGGTTCAATTATACAATGGTAACTGGGTAGAGAGTGAAAGGTGGGCTGACTCAGTTATTCTACAAAATGTTGTTCCACTTGCACCTGCTTCAAACTATTTCAACACTACCTCTGCTGCACCAAGCTGGGGGAATGGACATGCAGAAACAATTTTTGCATTATCATACCAAACAGGAGAACCCAATCCGGGGGGAGAAGGATTACAATATATCTATTACCGTAATTTGCCAACCTTACAGGGTTATGCAGATGCAACAACACAGTTATCGTTACGAACTGCCATGGGTGTTGTAGGTACAACTTCTCCTGATTTGCGTTTCGTAAATTTAGTTAGTGTGCAAACAAAATCAAGCCAACAGGTATTTTTTACAAAAAAATGGCCCGGTTTAAGACAGCTTGGTCAGGATGATATAATGATTTTCAGAACATCGGAAGTACTGCTAAATCGTGCGGAAGCAAGAGCAAGACAAGGCGGTGCAAAAGAAGCGCTTGCTATTGCTGATGTAAATATGATTAAATCCAGAGCAGGTATTCCTATATTGGCTCTTGCAGGTCCAGGTGTTTTAACAGGCGCTGCATTAATATCTGAAATTCTAAAAGAAAGAAGAGTAGAATTAGCATACGAGGGTCACAGATTATTTGATCTTGTCAGAAATGGATTGGATGTAAATAAAAACCCAAGTAACATTGTTTTTGGAACAAATGCATATAACTTTTTAATTGCTCCCATTTTACAGGCAGATGTTGATGCAAATCCGCAAATAGTTAAAAATCCTGGTTATTAAACGTAAAACTTAAATGATGATGAACAAATTTAGAAATTTTTATAAAGCAGGGGTTGTGGTTTTTTTAATAGTGTGTTTTGCAAGTTGCGTAAAAGACACTACTAATACAACTTACGCAGGCCCGGATTTGGTTGAGTTTGCTAATCCAAATTACATTGCTCCATTAAACCCTACGGCAAAAACGGTTGCTACCACCAACACGCCTAAAAATGACAGTATGTATATTCAATTGGTAGGTCCGCAAAGAAGTACGGGTACGAGTGTAACTTTTGCTGTAGATGCAGCATCAACTGCAGTTGCAGGAGCAGATTATAGTTTGAGCACGCCTTCACCTGTAGAGATTGCTCCTAACACAAGTGGGATAAAAATAAGAGTTGTTATAAACAAAGTCACTGCACAAAAAAAGTTAATTATAAATCTTACCGGAGGAGATAAAGTGACACCAAGTGCAAATTTTAAAACTTTTACTTTTACATTAAATCCATAGTTACTAGTAAATACTTTTTTTAATAGGGCAAATGTGCCTAATTATGGAAATCAAAATTTGATTTTTAAGAGGAGTGCTTCAAACTTGTTTGAAGCACTCCTCTTTTTACAATATTTACAAAGTATAAATTCCGCATGTTATTTTTTTAAAAGTTT
>JANLVW010000475.1:0-8265 GCA_031364205.1 Ferruginibacter sp. | reverse complement strand
ATGGTGCAGGCTTATCGTTTGCTTATAACACATATGCAGGATGAGTTTGGTGAATGTTACCCATTGCATTTGGGTGTAACCGAAGCAGGCGATGGCGAGGATGGAAGAATAAAATCCGCTATTGGAATTGGCAGTTTATTGGAAGACGGTATTGGGGATACAATAAGGGTGAGTCTTACTGAAAATCCTGAATTTGAAATACCAGTTTGTAAAGATTTGGTGGAGCGATATCAGACATTAGATGTTAGTTATGAGACACAAGAGAACTTAAAGCAAAAATCAAAAACTTCGGAATTAAACAGTCTTAATAAGGCGAACGAAATTCAGCCTATGGATAGCCTTGAACAATTAACAATCAACCATCAACCCGCCCTCTTCTTCTCTCCATTTGATTATAAAAGACGCACAACAAATGCGGTAAATAATATTGGTGGGAAAAATGTGCCGATTGTAATTGCAGATTTTATGTTGGCTAAAATCATAGCTGCTGCTGATTTACAGACCATTGGTTACAGATACGATGCCTTAAGTGATAAATGGAATATTGCAGATGCTGCAGCTGATTATATTTACACAGCTGAAAAATTGATTGACTTTGCTTTGCCCGGAACATTAAACTTTATATGCAATTATAAAGTATGGCAAAATGCAACCACCGACGAACGAAAATGTTTTCCGTTATTTACACCGTATGAATTTTTAGCAACAGAAAAAGTGCATACACAACTTAATTTTATTTCTGTTTGTGTAGAAGAAAGTAATGGGGCATTAATAAAGAAGTTAGTTGAGACAAACAATGTTGTATTGTGTATTTATTCTTCAAAGAAAAATGCCATGCAGCAAATGAGGATGTTTATAAATGAGCTTGAAAGCAAAAAAATACATTGCCCGATTGTAATAGCGGTAGAAAGTATGAAGAACACCATTGATGCACAGTTAATAGAATTTAGTGCAACAGCCGGTGGTTTATTATTAGACGGAATGGGAGATGGAATCTGGTTAATAAACGATCCATTGCAAATTATAAATGATAAAGTAAGTGGCAGAACTTATTTGGCTGCTACAAACAATTACCAGTTTTTAAACAACACTTCTTTCTCAATTTTGCAAGCAGTGCGTACACGTATTTCTAAAACAGAATACATCAGTTGTCCAAGCTGCGGTAGAACCTTATTTGACCTGCAGGAAACAACGAGTAAAATAAGAAACGTAACCAATCATTTAAAAGGTTTAAAAATTGCTGTGATGGGTTGTATTGTTAACGGCCCGGGTGAAATGGCTGATGCAGATTTTGGGTATGTGGGCAGCGGTGTAGGTAAAATAACTTTGTACAGAGGTAAAGAAGTAGTGAAGAAAAATATAAACAGTGAAGTAGCGGTGGATGAATTGATAAATTTATTAAAGGAAAGCGGGGTTTGGATTGAACAGGAATTATGAATTATGAAATCTGAATTAGGAATTAGGAATTTAATTTTTGGGTAGTCAAGTTATGATAACCGTTAATTATTTTGATGGGGAATTTTAAAGGCGAACAAAGATAAAATGCTGAAGGGCTGCGCTGCTTAGACGGAAATCGTTTTTGCTGCATTTGAGCAAAAACATTGGAGGTGGGCAGCGAACAAATGCTGACAAATGATTCACTGCACAAAGCCCCAGAATGTTTTAAAAAAATCAAAAGAGATAAAATATTTATACATGCAAACAGATATTCTTGTAATTGGTTCGGGTATAGCGGGTCTTACTTATGCGCTTAAAACTGCGCAGGAAATGCCTGATAAAAAAATTACCATTCTTACCAAAACGCAGAGCGATGAAACCAACACAAAGTATGCGCAGGGTGGCATTGCAGGTGTTACAGATTTTGACCACGACAGTTTTCAGAAGCACATAGAAGATACATTGATTGCAGGTGATGGGCTTTGCAACCCACACATTGTAGAGATTGTTGTGAAGGAAGGTGTGGAAAGGATAAACGAATTAATTGCATGGGGAGCTCAATTTGACAAAGACCCTGAAGGCGATTATAAATTGGGTAAGGAAGGCGGTCACAGCGAGAACAGAATTTTGCACCACAAAGATGTTACCGGCAAAGAAATGGAACGTGCACTGCTGGAAGCAATAAAAAAATGCAGCAATATTGAATTGATCAATCACTGCTTTGTGCTCGATATTATTACGCAACATCACCTCGGTTATTTGGTTACAAAATCTACCCCAGATATTGAATGTTACGGTGTGTATATTTTAAACTTATCTACCAATAAAATAGAAAAGATTATTGCTGATATTACTATGCTTGCAACGGGTGGTAATGGGCAGGTTTACCGTAGTACTACCAACCCTGCAATTGCAACGGGAGATGGTGTGGCCATGGTTTACAGAGCAAAAGGAAGAATAGAAAATATTGAGTTTATACAGTTTCACCCAACAGCATTATATGAAGCCGGTGTACGTGGACATTCATTCTTAATTACAGAAGCAGTGAGAGGCGACGGTGGTATTTTGCGCAATGCAACAGGCGAAGCTTTTATGAAGCGTTACGACGAGCGTAAAGACCTTGCGCCAAGAGATATAGTTGCAAGGGCTATTGACAATGAAATGAAAATAAACGGAACTGAGTTTGTATACCTCGATTGCAGGCATATGAACCAGCAAAACTTTAAAGAACATTTTCCAAATATTTATGAAAAGTGTTTAAGTATTGGTGTGGATGTTTCAAAAGACATGATACCTGTTTCTCCGGCTGCGCATTACAGTTGTGGTGGCGTAAAAACGGATGAGTTTGCGAGAACCTCTATTAAAAATTTATATGCTGCCGGAGAATGTGCAAGTACTGGTCTGCATGGTGCCAACAGGCTTGCCAGTAACTCACTTTTAGAAGCAATGGTTTTTGCACACCGTGCGTTTGTAGATACTGTAGAAAGTTTTGCAATTGCTGTTCCTGCTTTGGAAGTTGTGAGGGTTTTCCCGGATTGGAATACTGCAGGAACTTCTGCCCCCAAAGAAATGATTTTAATAACGCAGAGCCTTAAAGAAATGAAATTGCTGATGAGTGATTATGTAGGTATTGTGAGAAACAATGAAAGGTTGCACAGGGCAAACAGACGTATAGATTTATTGCATGAAGAAACAGAACATTTGTATGAGCACACCGAAGTATCGCCGCAGTTGTGCGAACTGCGGAATATGATAACCGTATCATACCTTATTATAAAAAGTGCTGAGTTGCGCAAAGAAAGCAGAGGGCTGCACTTTAATACTGACTATCCAAACAAGCAGAAAATTTTGCAGAATACTATTTTATAAAAGCTGATATATTTTGTATCATATTTATAATATTTTCAATTTCGTTCACTCACCTAACTTTACGCTTTCAATAAAAAAGCATGTATTATATTGTTTACGGAATTTTGTACCTCATCTCCCTACTTCCGTTTTTTATTTTATATGCCATAAGCGACTTTGCTTTTTTTTTGCTGTACCATGTATTTGCCTACAGAAAAAAGATAGTTACAGATAACCTTAAAATTGCATTTCCACAAAAATCAGTTGAAGAAATTAACAGCATTGCAAAACAGTTTTACAAAAACCTTGTTGATAATTTTATAGAAACAATAAAATTGCTTAGCCTTTCAGAAAAAGAATTTGTAAGAAGAGCTTCCATTGATTTTGATGATGCAAAAAAGCTGGTTGATAAAGGTCTGAATATACAGTTTCACAGCGGCCATCAAATGAACTGGGAGTATGCCAGTCTTGCCATATCACACTCGCTTACTATACCTTGGGTGGCAATTTATCTGCGCATTCAGGCAAAACCAATTGACAGATTATTTTTAAAAATACGCAGTAAGTTTGGTGCTACCATGGTAGAGAAACACAACTACCAGACAAGAATGCCACATTTAATGAAAAGCCAGTATGCACTCGGGTTAATTGCAGATCAAAACCCCGGCCTCGTAAAACACAGCTTTTGGTTGAACTTTTTTGGTAAACCTGCACCCTTTTTAATGGGTCCTGAAAAAGGCGCCATGCGCTACAAAACCGCAGTGGTTTTTGTAAACATGAAGAAAATAAAAAGAGGTCACTATCATTTTAACTGCAAGGTTATAACAGAAGATGGCAGCCTTTTTAGCAACGGAGAGCTAACAAGATTGTACAGAGATTTTTTAGAAAAAGGGGTAAAAGCAGATCCATCAAATTATTTATGGAGCCACCGCAGATGGAAGCATGGCTGGGATGCTGCATTTGCAAAAAAATGGATTGATACTGCTGTAATGCCAGAAAGATAAAAATTTATTCTATCTAACTCTACAGATAGTAGTAATTTTTTGCTCCATAAATTATTGCAGCTTTCTAAAAAAAATTTATCCTTATAAAAGTAGCCCCCAATAGCAACTATATGCGCAACAGGTAAAACTTTTTACTTTAACTTGCTAATACAAAACAATGTTATGAAGAAGCCATCTTTTGTAATGGTACTACTCATTTTTGTAGGTTCAATGTTTGCCCAGCAAAAGCAAATAAATAAGCAATTACCAATTGGCGTTTTTGATAGCGGCACGGGCGGACTAACCATACTGCAAGGCATTCTTACGCTGGATGCATTCAATAATAAAACCGGCGAACCTGGTGGCGATAGAATACCGGACTTTTCCAACGAAGCATTTCAATACCCGGGGGACCAGGCAAATATGCCATATGGTAATTATGCCGTAGCAAACAAAGCAAACAAGGAGTAAATAAAGTATGTATCCTTTTATGCAAAGAATATTGTGCCTGCTACTTACGAGCGTTTTAAAAAGGCATGGCCCGATGTATACAACAAGCTGCATCAGGTAATAAATGGACTTACCAAATAAACTCTTTTACAACATTAAACACGACTCATGTATAAATGGAAAAGAATACTATTTTTACTGTCGATTTTATTTACTGCGGCATGTAACAATCATACCAAATCATTGGCTCATTTAAAAGACCGGATACAAAAAAAATTAGCCATTGACAATACCATTTTTGGTGTGGCATTTAAAAATCTTGTAACCGGTGAAACGATTTTGATAAATGAAAAAATGCCTTTTCATGCAGCCAGTACCATGAAGACTCCGGTGCTGATTGAATTATACCGACAGGTAGCCGCAGGTCGCTTTTCATTGAATGATTCACTGACAATTAAAAATGAATTCAGCAGCATTGTTGATGGCAGTTTGTATTCATTAGATGCAACTGATGACAGTGAATTGGAGTTGTATAAAAAACTTGGCAAGAAGGCAACCATTGCTGATCTTGCTTATAAAATGATTATCCTCAGCAGCAACCTTGCAACCAATATGCTCATCGAAAAAGTAAGTGCAGACAGCGTGATGAAAACAATGAAAACATTGGGTGCCAAGGATATAAAAGTATTGCGTGGCGTAGAAGATACAAAGGCATTTGAAAAAGGGTTAAACAACTCCACAACGGCATTAGACAATCTATTAATTTTTGAACAACTGGCCAATGAAAAAGTTGTAAGTATTACAGCCTCTCAACAAATGACGAAGATATTACTTGATCAAAAGTTCAATGAAATTATACCCGCATTGTTACCCGCCAATGTAAAGGTGGCACACAAAACCGGGTCTATTACAGGCATTCAGCATGACGGCGGAATTGTTTTTTTACCTGACGGCAGAAAATATGTGTTGGTATTGCTGTCCCGTTTTAAGGGGGATGAAAAAAGGGTAATCCAACCGATGGCCGAAGTTTCAAAACTCGTTTATGATTATATGATGGTGAAATAGATATGGTGTTTTTTGAGCATGGGCAACAATACAAAGCCAAACATTTGTAACGGGCTATACACTCCAATCTTTTTTGTTCAAAGGCAACAAAAAAGTATTTGCGTTTCTATCACGGCTATACTCAGCAATTAAACTTTAATCAACTATCTAAAAATCACAACGTTCCTATTTATTACATAATTTTCGTACTTTCAAATTTGACATTAATTCGATCATCATGGCATTAAAACAAATAGACCACGGTACATCCGAATATTTAAAAATGGTAAACCTTAGAGATATTGTTTTGCGGAGACCATTGGGACTAACATTTGACCATGATGAATTAATGGCCGAAAAAGATGATATACTTATTGTCTGTATGGAAGATGAAGAAGTATTGGGCTGTTGCATTCTTGCAAAAGTTAATAGCCACACTGTGAGATTAAGACAGATGGCTGTGCCAGATAATTTACATGGCAGGGGCATTGGAGCTTCCATTATTAATTTTGCTGAAAATATGGCAAGAGATAAAGGTTATAAATTAATGACGATGCATGCAAGATACAGTGCCATTGGTTTCTACGAAAAATTTGGGTATCAAATAAAAGGCAGCCAGTTTAGAGAAGTAAATTTACCCCACCATGTAATGGAGAAAAATTTGCGCTGATAACAAATAAATTCCTTATTATTTTTTAATCTTGGCAGCAAATATTTTTCTGGCTTCCTGCTCATCATCGCCATCAAAAGCATCTTTAGGAATTATAAAAAAGGAACGTGGATTAAAATACAAATGAAAAAAATGGGGGCTTTCCATCCAGGTGCTAAAGCTACTCCAATCCCATCCTTTGTGGCCCCTTACATTTTCAATAGCAAACTGTTCATTGCCCAATACTGCACTAAAAGAATCTTTAAAAGTGGCAGTCTGCCGGTAAATAATTAATGGCAAAAGAAACCAAAAAAGTATCATCAAAAAAAACCAAAGCATAGAGCTTATTAAAAAAGCAACAGGACTTATTTTTTTAAAGAAATAAAGTGCTGCAGATGCTATTGCAAATACATTTATTACGACCATCATTACTTTTATTTCGGGTCGGCTAATAAAATGATAGCGAAGCGCCTGTATAACTTTGGGTTTATTATAGGTAAACGGATTTGATGTCATAAAGCAAAGATAGTAAAGCGCATTATCAACTTTATTTATGGCACTTTTAGTTCATTGCTATTAATAGAAAAACTTGAAAGTTGCTCGCCTTTAGTCCCAATAAATTCTATAGTCATACTTCTTTTTTCTTTAGGGCCGGTTATAGAAATTTTTCCAAAATTTTGCTTTTCTACCAGCGTACCGGATATTCTAAATGGATTATTTTTTTCCGGACCAATGGCTTTGCTTATACCTGCGGTGTAAGGAGAAATGGTAACATCATAGAGTGGATAAAATCCCGGTTGTGATGCTTTTATAATTTCACTGTGATGCCTGTCGCCACTAAAAAATAAAACGCCGTTTAGCTTTTGAGTTTTTATAAAATTTAAAAGCTCTGCGTACTCGTAACTATATTGCTGCATACTTTCAGCTTTATTTAAAGGGTTTAAAACCTGGCTGCCCACCACAATAATTTTAAATGTTGCAGTACTAAACTCCAAAGCATTTTTTAGCCACTCCATTTGCATTGGTCCAAAAAAGTGTTTGTCTTTTGATGGTGTCCCATTTACACTGTCAGGCATATCATCTTCACTTCTAAAAAAACGATCATCGGTTAAAAAAATGTCTACATCGCTATAACTTATTTTTGTATAAATACCTTTTTCTTCTTCGCCATAGCTTGGATTAAGAGCATATTTTTTAAAAATATCTCTGCTGTCATCTTTCAATAAAAAACTTTTCCCTGAATTGTCGGGGCCATAATCATGATCATCCCAAATAGAATACTGCGGCATTGAAGCCATAAATGGTTGTAATATTTTCTGTGCCCTGTCATGCGAAGCTCTGTAATTTAAACCCCATGCAGAACCAAAATCAACTTCACGGGTGTACCAGTTATCTCCCATCCATACATGAAATGCTGCACCGGATTTTGCCATCGTTGTAAATATGGAAGAATCGCCACCATATGGCTTTCCGGGTCTGTCTACAGCAGGATCGTTTACGTAATTGCAACTGCCTGCAACAAAACTAAAATCCGGCGCCGGTTTGCGCCATTGCCACAAATCTTGTGTTATAAACTTTGTTGCAAATCCGGTGATTATTTCTTTATCATCAATAAATAAAGTGTAAGAGTAATCGGTATTAAAATCCAACCCATTTAATTCAATTTTTATTGGATTAAAATTTTTAGCTAATTCGCCTTTATACAAAACAGTTTGCTTGTGATTTAAGGTATTCGTTTTAAAATATTTTACAGCTACCTTTTTTACATCTGCTGAAACTTCTGCCCAAATGATTGCGTTGCGTAATTGTACATTACCTGCCCAAGGACCACTAACCAGTTTGTTACTTTGAGAA
>JANLVW010000294.1:0-2387 GCA_031364205.1 Ferruginibacter sp. | reverse complement strand
TTCAGACATCACAGAATTTGAACCACCAGTAGAGTTTGATATTTGGTACGACAGGGCAGCATTTCATTTTCTTAGAACAGAAAATAAGATTTATAAATACTTTTTTATTGCTGAAGATGCAATAAAAAAAGATGGTTACTTAATACTTGGTACATTTTTAGAGAATGGTCCAACAAAATGTAGTGGGTTAGAAATCAGGCAAAATTCAGAAGCATCAATTTCAGCAAGTTTTGAAATAGCTTTTCACAGAATTAAATGCGTCATTGAAGATCATACTACACCTTTTAATACAATATTTCATTGGCATTATTTATTCTATTTTTTTTACTTTTTTATCCCCGTCAGCAAAATCAAATTATTGTTAACTTACATCATCAATCTTAAGTTATGGACAGAAAATCATTTTTAAAAGGTTCGTTGCTAACCACAGGCTCAATCTTCTTAGCAGGTGCTAATGGTCTATATGCACAAAGTATAGAGGAAAATAATATTGATAAACTGACAGATGATAAAGGTAATTTCATTCATCAGCCTTTACCTTATAGCCAATCCTTTTTAGAACCGTACATGGATGCTGAAACATTGCAATTGCATTATACATTTCATCATGGTGGTGCAGTAACGGGTGCAAACAAAGATTTGCAGATGATAAAAAAAGCAGTGGATGAAAACAATATGGAAACAATAGATTATTGGACTAAAAAATTGTCTTACCACTTTTCATCCCATATTCTGCACTCTATTTTTTGGTCAAACCTTACTAATAAAAAGAACGAACCAAAAGGGGAATTATTAAAGCGTATTGAAAAGAGTTTTGGCTCGGTTGATAAACTAAAAAAATATATTGCTGCAACCTCAAAAAATGTTGATGGCAACGGGTGGGGTATATTAGCATATCAGCCCTATTCTGACAGTCTAACAATATTACAATGCGAAAACCATGAGAAACTTACACAATGGGGTTCCATTCCTTTATTGGTAATCGATGTATGGGAACATGCCTATTATTTAAAGTACAGAAATAAGCGTGGGGACTTTGTTGATGCCTTATTCAACATCATTAATTGGGATAATGTGGCAGATCGTTTAAATACTGCATTAAAGATTAATAATGTATAACCTACATTTAACCTTATACTTTTATTTAATTCAAATATTCATTTCCAATCAAATTATTTAACAAGGTAATAAGGTCTCACTACAGTCAGGTTCAGCAAGCAAATGCGCCAACTTCTTTGCAGCAGTTTCTGTAGTAATATTAAACCCTTAAAAGGTATATCTGCAAAGTCTTAGTATATGTTCATATAATATTTTGATCCAACAGAGCTTTAGATTCACAAAAGAAAAAATTTAGAATTATTAAAGTAGATCTTTCTTACCGTTCTGAACCATATCCCCAACGAAACAAAGCGTATTGAGTTTTTGTTTGAGCTGTACGATAAATATACAAGTGGCATGTTTGCAAATCAAAAAATTAAAAAGGCTAACAATGTTCTGTAAAGAGAGAAACTTTTCCCTAACCTTTCTATTCAAAATTTAAAATAAATTATTTCTTTATCGGTACGATTCATGCGACTAATCTTTCTATAGATTATTTGAATAATTGTACAAGAAAGGTTTTTCAGTAACAACAAAGTTTTTGCCATAAAAATTCCATGTCCCGGACAAACAAAATTTTGCCAGGTAATCAAATCTTTAAAATTTCTAAACAACTATATAAAAAATTAAAATGGAATATTAATCGATGAATTTAAATAGTTAGATGTAGGATCTGCGGATGAAAGACAAAAACCAATCATACAGAATGCCATTAAAAAAAATGGAGGTTTACCGAATATGTATGCAAACATGGTAAACTCACCTGGTTTGTTAGAGACTTACCTACATGGCTATGAAATATTTCGCAAAGAGAGTGGGTTTTCAGCTGTGGAGCAAGAAGTGATATTTCTTACCATAAGTTACCTGAATAATTGTAACTATTGTATGGCTGCCCATAGTGTAATAGCTGATAAAATAAGCATGGTGCCGGCTATTATTACAGAGGCAGTAAGGCAAGGCAAAGATATTGCTGAACAGAAGCTTCAAACACTTTCATCATTTACAAAAGAAATGTTTGTAACAAGAGGTCGACCTAAGAAGGAAACTGTAGAACAATTTTTAAGTGTTGGTTATTCAGAAAAACAAATACTTGAAATTATTTTAGCACTTGCAGTTAGAACCCTAAGCAATTACAGCATTCATATTTTCGGAACTAAAGTAGATGCGATGTTTAAGGAAAGGGAATGAATAAAAAAAGTTAGCAGGACTGATTGTAACAGGAGTAAATTTTACTGTAAGAAAAAATTGAACAAACGATTAAAAAAATGATAGCAACAAAGCCAACAGTT
>JANLVW010000452.1:0-3532 GCA_031364205.1 Ferruginibacter sp. | reverse complement strand
ATGAGTGTTATTACAGACATTGGTATTAGAGAAGAAGAAAATACCATTACCCACGAAGAAGTTTTACAGGCTGCAAAAGATGCCGAACCAAAGCTTACACATATTTTTAAAGCGCTGATAGGAGCTATATAATTTCCATGAAAAAAGTATCCTTATTTTTCTTTTTTTATTTTATTGCAGCAGCTGTATTTTGCCAATTGCCGGGTGGGCGTATGAGAGAAGTTTTAAATTCAAAACGTTCTCAAACAAATTCACGTGGATCTGATACCACCAAAAGAAAAAATAACAATAAACTTGATACACTCGGTTTTGAACACAGAGATGATCTGGCAGATTCAATTTCGATAAGTTTTCGGTATTTAGACTCTGTAAGAAGGTATCCGATAGATTCTTCGGTAAATGATTTTGATAAATATTATTCAGTCCCTACATCTTACCAATATCTTGGCAATAACGGTCAGGCGGCATTTCCACTCATATTTAAACCATTTAATAAGCCAGGATGGGATGCCGGTTTTCATGCATTTGATATGTATAAATTTAAACTGGAAGATACAAAACAGTATAAAACTACAGGGCCTTTTTCTATGATTGGGTACCAGCTTGCCAGTGGGAGGGAACAAATGATACAGGCATTGCATACACAAAATCCACGATCAAATATTAATGTTGGTTTTGAATACAGGTTAATAAGTGCGCCGGGCTTTTTTGTTACACAAAATACCAACCACAATAATGTACGCCTATTCAGTAGTTATCAGGGTAAAAGAAAAAGATACAACGGTTCGTTTGTATATATATCAAATTCATTAATAGCTTCTGAAAACGGCGGTATTACATCAGATGCCCTGTTGCTCGATCCAAACAAAAAATCAAGGTTTAGTATTCCTGTAAACTTGGGCGGCGCATTACCTTATGAGCCAAATCCATTTCAGGCTTCTGTAAAAACAGGAAATACTTACAAGGAAAAAATATTTTTCCTTCGCCAAAGTTATGATCTTGGTAAAAGAGATTCCATAGCTGTAAATGATTCCACAAAAGAATATTTATTTTACCCGAAGCTAAGGTTACAACATACTTTTACAGCCTCAACAAATACCTATCTTTTTAAAGATGCAGTTGCAGATTCCATAGTTTACAAAAACTGGTATGCTATAAATTTTCCTGGAAGCAGAGATACTTTTCAGTTGTATGAAAAATGGCAATCTATTACCAATGATTTTTCATTGATACAATTTCCTGATACAAAAAATGCTGCCCAGTTCTTTTTAGCAGGCGCCAGTCTGCAAATGCTAAAAGCTAATTTAAAAACGAGTAATTATAATTTTTATAATATTCTTCTACATGGCGAATATAGAAACCGAACCCGTAATAAATTGTGGGATGTGCTGCTAAAAGGAGAATATTATTTAAACGGATTAAACAGCGGCGATTATAGTGTACAAGGTAGTATTGGCCGATATTTAAATAAAAAATTAGGTGATGTAAATTTTTATTTTAGCAACGTAAACCGCACAGCTTCTTTTTTATTTGACAACCGGTCTTCCTTTAATTTAGGTAATATTAATAACTATAAAAAGGAGAATATTACTTCCTTTGGTGCTACTGCAAGTAACCCATTTATAAAATTTGGTTTCAATAATTATCTTTTAACCAATTACAGTTATTTTAAAAATTATTACCAAACGGCTCAGTACAATAAACCGATTAATATTCTACAGGTTTTTGCTTCAAAAAAGATAAAACTTAAAAAGAATTTCTTTTATTACGCTGATGCAACATTGCAGCAAACCGACAAAGCTGCACCTATAAAATTGCCCTTTCTTTACACAAGAAGCAGGATAGCTTTTGAAGGAAGTTTATTTAAAAATTTAAGAATCAGTACAGGTTTGGAAATGCGTTATTACACCCCTTACAAAGCAAATAATTATTCACCGTTGTTAGGGCAGTTTAGTCCGCAGGATACTGTTACAATTAAGAACAGACCGGATATTGCAATTTTTTTAAACTTTAGAATAAAAGGATTTTCAGCATTTTTACGGGCAGAGAATTTAAATACAGTAAACTTTACAAATGGGTTTGGCTTTGTAGATAATAATTTTGCTGCGCCACATTATCCAACGCAGGGTCTAATGATTAGGTTTGGAATTAGGTGGTGGTTTGTAAATTAATAAGTGACTTTTCTTCTTCTTTTTCCCAGGTAATAATGCCAGAGTAAAAATGTAGCTGCAGACCTGTATGGGCTCCACGATTTGGTATACGTTTCCATTTCTTTTTTATCGTGAATATTAAACAATTCTTTAATTGTATTTACAACTGCAATATCTCCTAATGGTATAATATCGGTTGACTGAAGGCAAAATATTAAGTACACATCAATGGTCCAGTTTCCAATACCTTTTATTTTAATGAGTTCTTCTCTCACAACATCAGGGCTTTTAAATGGCAGGCTTTCAATATCAATATCTTTATTTATTACAGCACCTGCCAAAGCTTTTATGTAAGATGTTTTTTGGCGGCTTACACCACATGTTCGGTAATCAACATCAGATAGTGCCAATAAATATTTTGGTGTAAAAGATTTTACAGCATTTTTTAATTTTAAAAAAGTTGCCTTGGCTGAATCAATGGAAACCTGCTGTTCTAAAATCAACAATGCGAGTGTTTCAAAACCCTGTGGTCGTGCAGGAATTGCAGGAATACCGAATTGCTCAATTATTAATGCAAAAACTTTATCTTTTTTACTGAGATATTTTATTCCTTTTTGCATTGTTGCCGGTTATTTCGTTTCTCTTCTTAAAGTTCTATATCAAATCTAGTACAGGTTTCAGTAATTATTTGCTGCTGGTAATTCCTTAATTTAATCTCATTGTATGGCATTGTTAAAAGTGATTTTTTTAATCCTCTTAAAATGTATTCTGCACTAGTTCCCCCGAAATCTTTTACTAAAACATCACTTATTTTTTTGCAGTAGTTTTCTACTGTTTCTTTTGATGGTGCTTTGTAATAATTTCGCTCTCCATTGTTATTATATGTTTTTTTAGCCGGTAAATTTTCTATGTTTACATCAATTGAAAAAACCGCATCATAAAAAAGTTGTTTGTACCCCATTTATCTCCAGATCGTAGTAACCTGGCTTGTCAATCACGCGCACGTCGCAGCCCTCGGCCGCATCCAGAAGATAGTTGGCGATTTCCTTTGCACTAAATCTACGTGCCAGCGAAATCAATCCGTTCTTGAGCAAAAGTTCGTTGATCAATCCATGCCTGCCAACGGCCAGCAACGTGATCGGAATCTTGATGAAGTCCACGTGCGCAGATACTGGTTTGCAAACAATCACTGAGCGCGACATGTCCAGGCCTAGAACTTCCAGGTAGTCACCGATCAAACTTTCCGGATCAGCGGACCCCGTTGAGGCACGGGTAGCATGTACGATTTTGGTATTTTTGGTTGGCGCACCTTCAACATCATTCAGCTTTTTCAGGACCGAGTTAGGCAATGATTTTGTGCGGGAGCTGATCGCAGTGCCGAC
>JANLVW010000450.1:0-6400 GCA_031364205.1 Ferruginibacter sp. | reverse complement strand
ACAAAACCATTTGACGGTACGGAATTATTAAATGCAGTCAACAGCCGGTTGAAAAAAAATGAACTGCTGCGGCAGCAACTTAATCCTTCCACAGAAGGTCTTAATATGCTGATGCAGGCAACGTTTGGTAAAAATGAACTTAGCACTTTGGCCGAAGACAGAAACATAAATAAATATAAAAAGAAACAAATAATTTATGCTGAAGGTAACCATCCCATTAAATTATATTATGTGGTAAGCGGAAAAGTAAAAGCCTTTAAAACCAATAATGACGGTAAAGAACTGGTGACCGAACTCTACAGCCAGGGCGATTTTTTTGGATATATTGCCATGCTGGAAGAAACTGTTTACAGAGATACAACCGAGACCATGGAAGAGACTTCGCTTGCCATTATTCCTAAAGAAGATTTTGATGAACTGTTAAACAACAACCCGCAAGTAGCAAAAAAATTTATTCAGTTGCTTGCAAAAAATATTTCTGAAAAAGAAGACCATTTGCTGGGACTTGCCTATAATTCGCTCCGCAAAAAAGTTGCAGAAGCTTTAATACTTTTACAAAAAAAATACAAAAATGAAAATGTAGATAATTTTGAAATTGCAATAAGCCGAGAGTGTCTCGCAAGCATTGCGGGTACTGCAACTGAATCGCTCATACGAACGCTCAGTGATTTTAGAACAGAAAAATTAATCGATATAAAAGAAGGAAATATTATCATTCTTAATGTAGAAAAATTAGCACATCTGCTTAATTAATTTAGCACTCGTCTTTGTTGCAACTGTCAATGCCGATTATTTTGTATAAAGGACAAAAGCCTATATAAGAAGTAGCAAGTGGTACAAATGCAAGCAACCCCCACCACGATTTGTAGTAATAACCTATTACTGCAATAATAATACTTAAAATTACTCTTAAAGTTCTGTCTGTTTTGCCCATGTTCTTTTTCATAATTGGTTATTTAAATTTTATGGTAGATTTTTTAAAATTTGCTTCTTCAAAATAATCTGTACAACTAATTACGCTATTGCGCATAAATATTATTGATAGAAAACAAAAGGGACAGCAATAAAGTAATTTTAAATCTGCCATGCTTTCTCATGCTAAATATTTTCAGATAAATATTTATTAAAGTCAATACTTATTTTTGTAAAATCCCGTTCAGCAGCATCAATGTTATTTCTAACATTTTCTATTCCTTTATTAATTACTAGCTTGTTTTCATGGGTTATCAGGTCCCATTTTAAAATATTATCTATTGCTGCCACTTCACTTTTTAATAATCCAATGACTTCGTCTTCTTTAATAAAGTTGGTTTGAAAAAACTCTACTTCATCCAACAGGTTTTTATTAAACTTGTCTTTTAGAACATCAGATAATCTATTTTTCAAATGCACGTTTTCTTCCTGCATAAAACCAAGCATGCGTTTCCATGTATTTATTTCGTGCCGCAATTGCATTAATTTTAACTCAGTCATTTTCTCAATTTGTATTTTAAACAATTGATAGTAATATTTAAAGATATTTTTTTTCCAGATTTTAAACAACGATTAATATTTGCAGCTTGGGTGATTGTAATCAATAATTATTTTTATCAAAAAGCTTTAAATACTTTTTTAAATTAGTCTTTTATAAAAAACCAAAATATAAATTTTGTTACCCTTGCAGCACCATACAAAGGGAATCTTCTAAAGCATAAACAGCATGCAAATTATTTACAGGAATTTCAAATTTGTCGAATTTATCCAATTTTATTTCCTCTGCCTCACTTTTGTAGGTAACCTTTCCATCTAACACAAATAATTTTATTGGCACATGCGCCTTGTGTTCTTTTAAAATCATCCCTTTTTTAAATGCAAGCATTAAAACTTTAAAACCTTCTTTTTTATATAGTGCTTTTGCCACAGGATGATTCTTTGTTTCTAACTCCGATAAAATTTCTTTTATAACCATAAAATATTTTTATAAATGTTCAGATAGAAAGCGATAAAAATGCTCTTTCGTTTCGGCAAATCCTTTAGCTGTAAAATCTATCAACGCTTTTAATTCATCTGCAGTTTCATGAACTTTTAAATTTATAAAATCAGGTTTTTCTTTTGCATCCCTCAATATCGCATCCTGTTTTATGTTTACTTCATGCATCAACACATCAAGGTTTTCATTCATTGCAATAAAGGTATTTTCAAAATGTTCTACCTGTTTGCGAATTTCTTCTGCTGTATTTTTTTCTGAAATCTCATCCAATCTCTCCTTAAAGAAAGGTATTTCAGATTTGTAAAACTTTAATGTTCTTTTAAAGTCTTCACATATTAAATGTAAATGTGCGGTACTGTCTTTCATAATATTTATTTTATAATTATAAACTCGTGTTCATTGAAATGACGGCATAATAAATTGCCCAGCCTACAAAACCAATTACGATTGCCCAAACCCATGCAGGTATGGATCGGGGCGTTTCACTTCCTTCAATTAAAAATATCTTTTGGTCCCCCTTTCCATAAGCATTTATCATAATTGGTATTACACCATCAACAATATCATTTTCGTTTAATCCTTCAACAGCTACCGATGGGCCGTTACGCACTACGAATGGAATTTTTCTAATACCTTCTTTACCCAGGGGATCTTTGCTGACCACTTTTAAAATATGATCTCCATCAACTAGTTTTCGGGTATCAAGTTCAAAATTAATTGGTGCTAAATACTCGCCGTAAGGCTTTTTTTCATCATCAATAAAAATTAAAACCCTGCTTTGCGTACTCATGACTGTTCAAAATTTAAGATGCTGTTTTTTATATGATCACTGTTTTTTTCATTTGGCTTAATCAAAAACTTTATGGTAAAAATCAGTGTAAGTAAAACTGCCGCAATGCTCACCCATACTGCTATATAGTCCAATGTGGTTCCCGGTCCGGGCCCGTGGCTTATACTCCCAAATGCTGTTTTGGCTTTTGCTCTTTCACAAACCGGGCATGCATACATAGATACTGATGCTGTTAAAAAAACTATTGTCGCTGATATTTTTTTCATAATACTTTTATTTACCCGAAGCTTTAATTTTTACAAAGTCCATTATTTTTTTTATTTCTTCCGGCGTTACTTTTTTACCGGCGTTGCCCCAACTTGTTCTTTCATAATTTATAAGTGCTGCTACATCATTTTCAGTAAAATTCATATTTGTTCCAACTGCTGCCATTACTCCATATTCTGCTCTTGCATCGTAACCATTCATTATGATATCTACATACAATTCCAAATTATCTCCGTTAACAATAGGGCTACCTTTTAATGGTGGAAAAGCACCTTTAAGTCCTTCGCCATTTGCCTGGTGACAGCTCTGGCAATTGGCTATGTATAATGTTTGTCCATTAACTCCGGCTTTTACTTCTCCTCCTGATGCTGCAACTTCTTTTTGTTCTTTTTTATATAAGAACTCCATTGGTTTAGTCCCGTCAGGCAATGGTATCTGTTTTAGGGTAAGCAAGTATGCCAGTAATTGTAACGCTTCTTTTTTTGCAATAACCTTGCCTTTTCTGCCGTTTAAAAATGCAGCCGGAACATTTACCACCATATCATTTTTTGCAGCAGAATCTTTTATTTCGAAAAGCCATTCATAAGAAGGCATAATTGATTGTGCCACCACTGAGCGGGGATTAAATAAATGCATTAAATGCCAGTCTTTACTGGATTGTCTTTCTGCAATATTTGTAAGATCCGGTCCTGTTCTTTCCGTACCCATAACGGTAGATGTATTTTGCCATACATTCATTCGTTTTAAATTTGCATAGTCTGCGGGCATACCCGGCCTTGAGCCAAAGACCTTATCCATTTCAATATTTCTTACCTGTTGTGAATGGCAGCCCACACAGCCTTCTGCAACATAAACAGATTTGCCTGCCAGCGCATCACCTGCTAAAGGTACTGAGCCAGGCAGCGGTGCATTGTTATTTTGATTTTGCAAAGCAGGCATTATGACTGTAACATAAGTAAGCACTAAAAACAGCAAACCTGCAATTGAGTATAACTTTTTATGATCATTAAAAACATTCATCTGTAATAATATTTTTTAGCGTTTAAATAAGGTTTTTAACAGCTTATTTTTGAGGTAATCCAAGTTGTTGAAACGCTTCGTTTTTTACATCCAACGGTTCAATTTCTTTTGTTACCATTTTATAAAAATTGTATGCAAAAATTACATGCGATATAAACATCAGGCTCCCGCCTATTGCACGCCACACCCAATACTGAAACATTACAACAACACTATCTATAAACGGTTTTCCATCCATCCACATTAATCCCCTAAGGGTAGCACCAATTGACAGTGGTACAACATAAAAAATAAGTCCTATAAATGCTATCCAAAAATGTGCACCTACTAAATGCTGCGGAGGTTCTTTACCGGTTAGCCTTGGGACAATGGCATAAATGCCACCCCATAATGCAAAAGTTATAATACCGTAAAAGCCTGCGTGGGCATGAGCTACAGTAAAATCTGTAAAATGCCAAAGCAGATTTGTAAACTTAAATGCCTCTACCGTGCCTTGCATAGAAACCAAAAAATAATAGATTACTGCTACAAAAAAGAAAGGAAGAGTGTAACTGTTTATAATTTTATTCCAATGGCCTTTAAACGTCATTGTAAAATTAATTGTAGCAGCCACCACAGGAATTATCATACCAGCACTTCCAATAATGGCAACTGTTTGCAGCCACCACGGAATAGCACTAAAAACAAAATGATGCGTTCCAATTACTGTGTAGAAAATAATCTGTGTCCAGAAGGCAAGAATGCCTAAACTATAAGCATAAATAGGTTTGTTAATTTGCTGCGGAATAAAATAATATAATAAACCAACAACATACAATGTAAACCACATGCCTACACCGGAGTGCATAAAATAACCCTGCACAATTGTTTCGCCAATACCATTTTGCCAAAAAGGTAAATAAGCCGTTAATGCAACAATTATAGTAAACAGCAACGCCGAAAGTATAAACCAGTTAGAAATATAAATTTCTTTTGTAGTTCGTTTTGCAACGGTTAAAAAGAAATTTATAAAAGTGAGTATCAAAGCAACAGCAAAAAATGCCATAATGGGCCAGATGTATTCTCTAAATTATCCGCCACCATTGTTGATGCCATTCATTAATGCAAGCGAACCTGCGATTACCATAATATTTGTGCACACTAACGCTATCCAACCAAACTTAATGCTGTAAATTTTTGCATTGCTTACAGTAGGTACTACATAATAACCAAGCCCAATCATTGCAATTGAAGCCCACCCCCAAAAGACGATATTGGTATGTACCGGCCTTAATCTGCCAAAACTTAACCAGCTGATGTGATCTGTATCAGGCGCTACAAATTTTATTCCCAGGTATTCTCCAATGCCTGTCCCCAACACAAGCCAAAAAGTTGCACAACCCAAATACCACAAAATCAGTTTTGTAATATCGGCATCTAATGTTGGCCGAATGGCCGCTTTTCTTTTAGATGCTGTAAAATGTGTTTCATGCTTATCGCTTATATTACTTAACAGTCCTTTACTGTCTTCGGCTTTTTCATTACCTGAAAGTTCGCTGTGGGTTAAATTATAAACCGGAAGGTTGTCTTTTTTAATAAATTCCTGCTGCAATGCAGCATCATCAACGTTTTGAAGATATTCAGCAAATGTACCCGCTTCCTTTTTCTTTTTATTATTGGCAAAATTCCTTACGGCATTATTTGCTTTTGCGAGTGCAAATATTACCGCTAGTAAAATAGGAATCAGCATCAACACAATAGTGATAATGATACCGGGTTGTGAGCTTAAAGCTTTATTTTCTTTTGCTGCCTGCGCAAAAATATTTTCTGCAAAAAACAGCAATACTATAATTATGCTTACAACTTTTTTACTGACACCACAACCACCATCTCCCTTGCATTTTCCACAACATTTTTTCTTTTTAAGGGTTACAAAAGTATGTATCTGCGCTCTGTCAAAGTTTTTAAGGTATTGAGAAAATTTAAGTGTAGTACCTTCTTTATTCCACTCATTATTTTTCTTTAACTGAAGTTTAAAATCTAAATATAATTTGCCAATTATAAAGAGTAAAGGAATTATTACTAGCCCTGCAAAAATCCATAATCCAAAAGAGTTACTGTTTGTTTTTATGATATTATCAGCGGCCTGCGCAGATGCTTTAGAAATGGAAAGTAGCGAAAGTGCTGCAGTAAGTAAACGTTTTTTAAACCGCTCGTGGTTGTATATCATTGTTATTTGGTTGAAAGAATCGTAGTTGCATTAAAAAACTAAACAAATTATATAAACTTGTTGCCTGTTGTTAACAGTACTAAACTGCAAAGATGAAATGATAGGTATAAATTTCTTGTGTTGCCAATCAGGAATTGTAATGATT
>JANLVW010000439.1:0-2579 GCA_031364205.1 Ferruginibacter sp. | reverse complement strand
TGTGCTGCAGTTTGTCCTGTAGATTGTTGCGTGCCTGACGAAGATTACAGAGAGACGGTAGATCAGCTGATGGATAAGAAAAATCACCTCCATATATAATCCAGCTTATTTGAAAGCGAAAGTATTTATATGCTTTCGCTTTTTTGTATTTGTACACTTTTACTACCTTGCTTTTATGGCTAAAAATATCTGTTTGCTTGTTTGTACGATGATTGTATTTTTATACAGTTCATGTGAATCTTCTAAAAAAAATAATGATGAAACTTCTTTTTCAAAAAATGCGGTTTTGCTAAAAACAGATAATGATTTTGCGGCGTTAAGTGCAGCAAAAGGTCTTCGGCAAGCCTATTTGGAAAACATTGACAGCAACGGGGTATTGCTTAGGCCAAACGCTTTGCCTATAGTAGGTGCAGATGCGGTAGATTATATCATAGGTTTAAAAGATACGGGTTACAGAATGTTATGGAAACCATCAAATGCAGTGGTGGCGGTTTCGGGAGACTTGGGATATACCTATGGCGTTTATGAAATAAAATCTTCTGTTGTTGACACTACACTTTATGGTACCTACGTGAGTATCTGGAAAAAACAGAACGACGGTAAATGGAAATTTGTTTTGCAAAGCAATAACGAAGGAATAGGTAATGGAGAATAAATTTTATTTTAAATCTGTTTTAATATTTTAAAATACAAGTTTAAAAACATGAAAAAAATTGCATTGGTAACAGGTGGGTACTCAGGCGAAGCAGTAATTTCTTACAAAAGTTCTGAAACAATACAAAATAATATTGATACAACTAAATGGGATTGTTACCTGATTGATATCCACCCTGACGGATGGTTTTATAAACCTAAAGCAGGAGATAAAATACCTGTAGATAAAAATGATTTTTCTATAAATGTTGAAGGTGTTCACATAAAATTTGAAGCCGTTTTGATTGGCCTTCATGGATCACCGGGTGAAGATGGAAAACTGCAGGGATATTTTGATTGTCTTGGTATTCCTTACACGTCATGTGATGCCGCAACATCTGCACTTACTTTTAACAAAAGATACACAGTTGCGGTTGCCGCATTTGCAGGCATTCATGTAGCAAAGTCACTGCACCTATTTAAAAATGAAAGCATAGCAGCAAAGGATATATTACAACAACTTACACTTCCTTTTTTTGTAAAACCTAATAATGGTGGAAGTAGTATTGGTATGAGCAAAGTAAATAATGCTGAAGATTTACAACCCGCTTTGCAAAAAGCTTTTAAAGAAGATGAGCAGATTTTGGTCGAGGAATTTATTAAGGGTAGAGAATTTACCATCGGCGTTTATAAAACGAGGGGAATCATAATTTGTCTTCCAATGACGGAGATTATTTCTAAAAATGATTTCTTTGATTTTGAAGCGAAATATGAAGGAAAAAGTGAAGAAGTAACTCCTGCCAAGGCAACAGAAAGAATTACACAACAAATAAAAGAAACGGCAGAAAAAATATACAAGGTTTTTAATTGTAAAGGAATTGTGCGCATAGATTTTATTTATGACGAAATAAAAGAAGTGCCTTATATGCTGGAAATTAATACTGTACCCGGGCAAAGCGCAGCCAGTATTGTACCGCAGCAGGTTGTCGTCATGGGCAGTACTTTAAAAGAATTTTATAGTTTATTATTGGATGAATGTTTTGTGTGATGGTTATATTGCACTTTCTTGAAACCTAAAACAACCACAAGTGTTTAAATTTATTACGGACAGACCTTTTTGGGTAAATCTGTTGGCAGTTATATTGCTGGCAGCTTTTTTTATATGGGGTTTTCTACAATTATTAGGGGTTATAACAAAGCATGGAAGTTATCTTACAGTGCCCTCAGTTACAGCTAAAACTACAGTGGAAGCGGTTAAAATTTTAGAGAGTAAAGGATTTGAAGTAGTAATACAAGATTCCGTGTATACCGATACGGCAAAAATGGGTATAGTTTTAAAGCAATTTCCCGAACCAAACAGTACCGTTAAAGTAAACCGTGTCGTACTGCTCACTATTAATAAAAGTACGCTTCCTTTGATAGACATGCCTTCACTTCAGGGAAAATCTCTTGGTTATGCACTTGAAATTTTACGTAGGAGTCATTTAGTAGTAGGTGACACAACTTATAAACCGGATTTTATGATGGGCTCTGTTTTAGAGCAGCGATATAAAGGAAATATTATCGCATCGGGAGGTAAAATACCTTGGGGAAGCAGTGTAGATATGGTTATTGGCGGAGGCCTTTCAAACGACCAAGTACCGGTGCCTTCTTTGTTAGGATTGACTTACGGCGAAGCAAAAATGGTGTTGGAACAAAATGGAATTATGCTTGCTTCTACAGTTGTAGATCCCGGAATTTCTGATACCGCAAATGCATTTGTATACAAACAAAACCCACCAAAGTTTACAGAAGATAAACGCCCGGTCTACATTCGTTCGGGGCAGGTAATGGATGTGTGGGTTTCAAAAGAAATGAAATTCTTAACTGATTCAACCACAATTAACCAAGAGCCATGACGAATATTTCTGTAGCTAAATTAAAAGAAAAAATGGCCAGTAATGATC
>JANLVW010000293.1:0-4668 GCA_031364205.1 Ferruginibacter sp. | reverse complement strand
GTTCTTCGTGAAAACCCTGGCACTCTGTACACTTATTCGGACTATATAATAGATGTCAGCCGCAACAGGTGCGTTTCGCTGGTCAGCATTCATCTGCGATCCATCCATTAATGTAAAAGAACCTTTAATCGTTGTACCATCAGCAATTGCCCATTCAACTCCACCTTCGTAAATAGCATTGTTGGGACATTCGGGTTCACATGCCCCGCAATTAATACATTCGTCAGTTATTTTGATTGCCATAGTGTAAATTTGTTGCAATTTAATAATAACCTTATGAACCTACAAGAAAGAATTAATTTAATGGTTAAAGCAGGCGAATATTTAAAGGCCGATGCTGAAGAATGGCAGGAAGCGAAACAACAGGCTTTTTATAAAAATGGCTGGTTTACACCGGAATTTTCTCAGCATGCAGCCTTACAAATTGCAGATAATTTTCTTACCGAAGAAGCCCTGCAAAAATGGGTTGCAAATTATCATGTTGATGATAATATTACTCCAAAGAATATAGGAATTGTGATGGCAGGAAATATACCAATGGTAGGCTTTCATGACATGCTTTCGGTTTTTATAAGTGGGCATTACCAGACTGTAAAATTGTCATCGAAAGATGATATTTTATTAAAGCATTTGGTAAAATATTTATACACGCAGGAAAACGAAATACAAAATTATATTTCATTTGCAGATATGCTTAAAGGTTGCGATGCCTATATTGCTACCGGTGGTAACAGTGCTGCAAAATCTTTTTCAGAATACTTTGGCAGATACCCAAACATCATCAGAAAAAACAGAACTTCCACAGCAATACTCACCGGGAATGAAACCGATGAAGAATTAAAATTACTTGCAGAAGATATTCATTTATACTTTGGACTTGGTTGTAGAAACGTAACAAAATTGTATGTCCCCGAAGAATATAATTTTGAACGTTTATTAAAATCATTTTCAGATTTTAAGTATTTTGGTGATCACCATAAGTACAGAAATAATTATGATTATAATCTCTCCATAATCCTGCTGAATAATATTTATTACATGACCAATGAAGCTACTATTCTCACAGAAAATACAAACATGTTTTCTCCCATTAGCCAGCTTTATTATGAGTATTACCCTGATGTAAAAAAGTTAGTTGAATTTTTAAATAACCGAAATGATGTTCAGTGTATGATAGGCAATAATTTTGTACCTTTTGGGCAGGCACAAAATCCTGATTTATTTACTTACGCAGATAGAGAGGATACGATGCAGTTTCTATTAACGCTTTGATGCACTAGTCCTAATAATTTATTGTTAAAAGGTCTGATAGGTCAATAGGATTTTGTCGGTGTATCGTTACTTTGTTTATTGAAAGTGCTTTTTTTGGTTTGAATATAAAACAACAAAATTAAATTGATATAAAATGAAATTTAAACAACTCGCATTTACCATTTTCTTTAGTGCCATCACTACCTTAGCCGTAGTTTGGGGTTACAGCAAATATGTAAAAAATTCTGACACATTTGGTGGTCAAATTGCAGGTGTGGTGCCTGCTAATTATGCAAAACAAACAGGTCTTTTTGATGGTGGCGGTTTACCTCCGGGCGCTGTTGATTTTACAGTTCCTGCACAGGCAGCAACACCTGCGGTTGTGCATATCAAAACGAGAACAAATGCTAAACAAATATCTAACAGTTTACCAAAAGCACAACGTCAGCAAAATCCGTTTAGCGATTTATTTGGAGACGATGATATGATGGAGCAGTTTTTCGGAAAGAGAAATAATGTAATACCGGAGCAACGTGCATCAGGTTCAGGAGTTTTAATTAGTGAAGATGGATACATCGTTACCAATAACCATGTAGTTGCATCAGCTGATGAGATTACGGTTACTCTAGCTAATAAAAAAACATACAAAGCAAAAGTTGTGGGCACAGACCCTGCTTACGATTTGGCAGTAATTAAGGTTGAAGCTGCGGGATTACCATATCTAATTTATGGCAATTCTGACGATGTAAAGGTTGGTCAATGGGTTTTGGCAATTGGTTATCCTTTAAACCTTGAAACCACCGTAACAGCAGGTATTGTAAGTGCAAAAGCAAGAAGCCTAGGTTTAAACAGAGATAAAGCTGGTGCTGCGGGTATTGAATCATTTATACAAACAGATGCCGCTGTAAATATGGGCAATAGCGGTGGTGCATTAGTTAATACTGAAGGCAAAATAGTGGGTATTAATTCAGCCATTGCTTCTCCAACAGGATATTACTCAGGATACTCTTATGCAATACCCGTAAATATTGTAAAAAAAGTAGTTGATGATATTATTAAGTTTGGTACTGTGCAACGTGCTTACATAGGTATAGCCTATACATCTCCAAGCGATTTAAGCGAAGAAGTAAAAAAACAACAGGGTATACCGATGGATGCTTACGGTATTTATGTAACTGAAGTACCAACTGACGGTGGCGCTTATGCTGCGGGTGTGCGCAAAGGGGATATGATTATAAAAGTAAATGGAAGTATGGTGAGCAGTGGTGCAGAAATGCAGGAGCAGGTTAGCCGTTATAAGCCAGGTGATAAAATTACTATTACTTATTTAAGAGATAACAAAGAAGCAACTTCCAATGTTACCTTAAAAAATAAAGCAGGTAATTACGATGTAGTGAAAAGTGAAATTGCTACAGAAAAATTAGGTGCAGATCTTGTAACACTTGATTCGAAAAAGGCTAAAGAATACGGTATACCAGGTGGTGTAATTGTAAAGAAAATTAAAGCCGAAGGTGCTATTGAAAAGCAAAGCAGAATGAAAGATGGTTTTATCATTTTAAAAATTAATAATAAATCTATCAGCAGCGTAGATGAATTAAGAAGTGCGGTAGGTAAAGAGAAAGATATTACCGTCAGCGGTTTTTATCCGGGATATGATGGCTTATATGAATATCCCTTTTCATTGGAAAATGAATAAACATTAAACACACATAAAAAAGCCCCTGTTGATCATTCATCAGGGGCTTTTTATTTACAATCAGTTTAATACTTTATACTTTTCTAAAATGCAAAAACCACCTGCTTCTTCTTCAAAAAAGAAACTGTTGTTAAGGGTAATTTCCTGACCTGAAAAAACTTCCCTGTAATACCCGGCTACCGAATTAAGAATTATATTTTCCCCAGCTTTAATCTTGTTAAAATTAATAATACATATAACCACATCCTCATCACTTTTTATGCACATAGACAATATGTTGCAGGAAATTAATAACTCATCAATAAAAATATTTGCTGCTTTCAAATTTATAAATACAGGATTTCTTTTTCGCAATGAAAGTAAACATTTATAAAAATGATGCAGTTTTACATCGTCTGTCCATTCAATAACATCTTTTTCAAAAAAGTATAGTCGTTTATAATTGGGTAATTCCTGACCGCTATATATAAGAGGAACAGATGCATAAATTGTCGAAAAAACTGCCCATGCTTTTGCAAATACACCATACTTTTCATATTCAGAACCGTTCCATGAATTTTCATCGTGGTTACTTGTAAAAAATAAACGCAGATCTTTTTCATTAAAATCATTTTGGTAGTCTGATAATACTTTTACGCAATCAGCCAAAGTATTTTCTTTTTTTACAAACTGCTCAGTAATGTGCATCCATTTCCATGTATACGAAATATCAAATGCCTTATGGTAATTTATGTCTTCTGTTTCTGCAAGCCATATCAGATCTTTTTTAAAAGGGGATAACTGCAATCTTGCTTTCAACCAAAATGGAAGTGGTGTTAGGTGCGCAAGGTCAGCTCTAAAGCCATCAATATTAAATTCTTTAATCCAGTACTGCATGGCATCAATCATAGCTGTTTGTTCAAGCTCGCAGGAATGATCTATCTGCAAAACATCATCCCAATTATAAGCTGTTACAAAATTACCATCAGGATCTTTTAAATAAAATTCAGGATTGGTTTTCGTCCAAACATTATCCCACGAGGTATGGTTGGCCACCCAGTCAATAATTATTTTCATGTCAAGCGAATGAACTTTTATTACCAAATCTCTGAAGTTATCTTCTGAACCAAATTCAGGATTAATTCCTTTATGATTTTGAATGGAATAATAACTGCCAAGTAAACCTTTTCTTTTTACTATACCAATCGGGTGAATTGGCATCATCCACAATATTTCAACACCCATATCTTTCAGCCTAGGTAAATGTTTTTCAAATGCTTTAAAAGTGCCTTCATCAGTATATTGCCGCACATTTACTTCGTATAAATTACTGTTCCTTAAAAATGCGGGTTGTGTAAATAAACTTGCTGCCATAAAATTTTACATTCAATTTTTACCATTTGCAAAAAAGGGTAATGTAAATTCAATTTATCATAAAACGTACCTTTGTAATCAATATTTTTTATGAAACAGTTTACTATTCCATTTACATATAGAAGCCCTCTTATTAGTGCAATAAAAAACACAAGAAGAGAGCAGGATAAAATGAAAAAAGATTTTACACCTGCAATGTTGGATTTGGGAGATGTACAGATTTATTTGGCAAGGCATTTTGGATTTTGTTACGGAGTTGAGAATGCTATTGAAATTGCCTATAGAGCATTATATGAAAATGAAGGCAAGCGTATTTTCTTGTTGAGTCAAATGATTCATAATCCCGAAGTAAATGCCGATTTAGAAGC
>JANLVW010000408.1:0-10111 GCA_031364205.1 Ferruginibacter sp. | reverse complement strand
AGTTTATAAGTACCAGCGGCGTTTCATTTTGGTTTGCTTTGTCGTAAACAGAAAGTATTGATCTACCAATTCTTATATTTTTTACAATTGCCTCATCAAAAAATTTATTGTCTATCTCAATGGTTACGCTACCTCCGGCTTTTTGCAATCTTTTATATATTCCAATGGTACCACCGTTTGTAATTAAAGAATCGGCCTTAATCTGTCTGTTATAAATAAATGCATTTGTTGATAAACCAGTAATCCCGGTATTGTTTATAGCAACAATAACCTTGTTTCTTTTTATATCTGTCTGTAAAAATTTATTAACCTTTATATACTTTTTTGGTGCATTGTATTCAACATCGTTTAAAGTAAAAGTTTGATTTGTTTTTTGGCTTATTACTGTGGCTGTTTTTATTTTTGCCACTACATCTTTAATGAAGTAGCTTATTATATTATCATAGTTTCGGGTGCTGTCTATTTTAAAATTTTGCAGGTTAATATTTATACCCAGTAATTTTCTATGAGGACTGTTCTTTCCTCTTGCAAATGCTATTGATCCATCTGTAATTTTAATTTCTTTTGCCTGTATGCTTTTAAATTTACCCGTTATTTTTTCATACAGTGCTAAAGAGTCTGCTGCGGTAAATTTTTGAATCTCATTCTTACCTGTGCTTATAACAGTAATTATTAGTTTATAAATTTCAAGACTGTTTGCCTGTATTTTATCTTTTTGTAAAAAAGATGGAACATCTGCACCCGTTATAGAAAGTCGTTCTATATGAACATTATAAATTGTTTTAGATATGCCTGAAGTATCGTTGCTGTATAATTTTCTTTGGAGCGAATCTGACTGTAAGACCACATTAAAGAAAGTTGCATTACCTGCAACTGCATTTATACTGCTGCTGTCGTAATGAATATAGTAGCTTCTGTCTGTACCTTCAGCAACTGCTTTTGTAATTTTATTTTTTACTACGGTTTTTTTATTAAACTGCCACCATATTACAGCGGTAATAATCATGAACGCCAATACAATTCCTATTACACGACTATAATTTTTTTTCAAGTGAAAAAGATTATAAAATGTTACAAATAAATTTAACCGGTTAAGGGCTGAATTTTAAAAAGGCAAACCTATAGCGATATTTAAAATTAAATTTTCTCTGCGCCACATTTTTGAACCGAAGTCAATCTTATTTAATACCCATCTTTGTCCATCGGGTAAATAGGGTTTTCTTACAGGTATGCCTAGGTCTGCACGTATCAACAAAACTGTAGCATCAAATCTTATTCCGAAGCCGGAGGCAACAGCTATTTCTTTTAAAAATTTTGTAGTCAGTTTGCCTTGTTGTCCAAAAAGTAAAGTATCTTTTGTCCATACATTTCCTGCATCAATAAATACGGCACCGCTTAATTGCTGTGTAAAAGGAATTCGCAGTTCTGTATTGCCAAGTAATTTATAGTCGCCGCCAATTATCTGAAAAAAGCGCTGGTCGCCCGGTGTTGGTTTATATGTTCCCGGGCCCAATGTCCTTGTTCTAAAACCTCTGATAGAACTGGAGCCACCAATGGTATATAATTTTGTAAACGGTAGAAGTTTTGAATTGTTGTAAGGCAAGCCTATACCAATCTGCAGCCTGTTGGCTAAATCGAATTTATTTGGTAGCCTTCGGGTAAAATGATAGTCAACATCAAATTTTGCATACTGCGCAAATGGTACCCCAAATACATTTTTAGACCTGTATGTTTTAGCCCCGGTAATTAAGCCTGCAATATTTCCTGAAACCTCAACACTCGTATTAAAATAGACTTTATTTTTTGTACGTCTAAGTGCTGAGTTGTATGTATATGAGGCAGATGTGCCAAGTATAGCTTCGGAAAAAACTGACAATAATAATGAAGGGCTTGCAACAATTTGTTTTTTAAAAGAATCCGTAACATTAGATGCCTTTAAATAACTTAGTGATATTGGTGCAACCGTGTATTGAGTTTGTATGTTAGGTTTCCAGGTAAACTCATATTGAAAACGAAACAGATTTTTAAGATAGAAAATATCTTTTTTAAACAACTCATATCCTAACAACAAACTTGTGTTGGGTGGGTAAAAATTATTTTCTTTTATTTTAAAAAACGGAATTGCATACCGCGGAATCTTTAAAGTAACTTCTGTACCAAGTCTGTAATTTCTGTTTTTTACAGAATCTCCCGAGGTGGTTTCAAAACCGGCATAAGTTTTTACTGCAAGCTGTTCAGCTCCTCTAAATGCATTCCTGTTTCGCCAGTTAACACTAAACTGAGTTCCTAAAAAGTTATTTTCTTTTGTAAAACCATCAACCTGTGCCTGTATTGATTTTTGTTTTGCAGGAGTTAAATAATAGTACACATTCATTGTGTGTGATGTGTCATTTACATCAGTATGTTTTACTTCTTCAAACCTATTTTTTACAAACTTAAAAGCCCCTAAATTAATAAACCGGTTAAGGGTTGTATTTTGTTGTCTGCTGCTATAAATACTGCCCGGTCGGTAAGTGATGGTTTGTGCAAACAGGTTCTTCTTAAAATTTTTAATTGTATCCTTTATTCTTAACCCATCAAAAATTTCAACACCACGTTTAGATGTATCCAAATCGGGTGAAGTAAGCGAGTAATTTGGAAAAACGGTAATGCTGTTTATTGTATAAGGATGCTTTGCATCATCAGGTGTGGTTGTTTTAATATTTAAATAAAGATTTACTTTTCTGCCGCCAACGGTACTGTCTGCATAAGCCATCAAATAATCAGGATTAAAAAAATAATATCCCCTAGTTTTTAAAAAAAGATCCAGCCTGTCTCTCTCTGTTGTTATGTCACTTAAACGGTAAGGGTTACCGGTTTTTAAAAGCCCATTTCGGGTAGAATTTCTGTCAAGTAATTTTTGCAAAGCCGATGATGAATCTCCCACCCATTTTATAGGTCCTAATTTATACTGCGGCTGTACCTGTGCAGTGTAAAATGCTTTTATAAAATAGGACCCTGTATGAACAGTATCTCCCTGAACAGTTGTATGAAAATAACCGAGATTATCCATTAACGATGCCATATTTTCTGCAGTTGCTTTTGCATTTACCCTGCTGCTTAAAACCGGAGGTTCGCCTAGTCTGTTCCGTAAAAATGCCCTTAACCCTTTTTCTCTTTTTGGCTCCCCAATTTTATAATAAAACCAAACTTTATAAGGCTGCCCAAGTAAAAATTTATTTGGTTTTGGAGATGCGGCAAGCGCAATTGTTTTTTTTAAAGATTTTGAAGTAGTTGTTGTCTCTTTGTTTTTTTCGACCTTTACAGTTGCTCCTTTATATAATCTTTCACCTTCCGGTAAATACTTTTGCACACTGCAGGAAGATGCAATGAGAACTAAAAAAACAGCAGCTACAAAATAAATCTTCCTCATTATTTTTTTACTTTTTTCTTACGCCTGAACAGTTCATTAAATTTATCGTAATCAAGTGTTACCACAAATGATAACCCTGTTTCCACAACATATCCATCCAAAGTCACTTCAAACTGGTTTTTTGTGTATGCCCTCAATAAATATTTTCCATCAGTAGTAAGTTTATAGGCAACAGTAATGTCAGGCTTAAAGCCGGTATTTTGCCCTGCAGATTTAGCAGCAGCATCTTGCCCTTCAATACCAAAGTTTTTACCTACACTTATTACCAGCCTGTCATTTGCAAATGATTTGCTAACTGCAAGGTTTAAATCTGTTCTTTGTGCATTGCCACCATTTGAAAAATCGTTGTAAGAATTTAAGTTCAGGTCAATGTCAATTCCTTTAAAAATATCGCCTGCTATTTCATTTAATGCTGATGATAAAAACTGGCTCACACTCTGGCGGGCAAGGTCATTAAAATTTCCACCATTCCCTTTAAAGAAATCGCTGCTCTGTTCACTTACAAATCGATTAAAAAGCAACAAAGAAAAAACCTCTTTGTTAACAGTTGCCGGATCATTTCTTATTTGCAGCAACTTATTTTCTATGGTTGTACGCAGATCTCCATTTAGCAAACTACTTTCTTCGGGCAACTGAATATCAAAACTGATATTGGGCTTTCTTAATGAGCCGGTTAAATAAAGTATAACCCTAAACGGCAGTTTTTGATTGAATGAATTTGCCAGCGTTGGCGAGACATCTGTTACTTCGTTACTCAATAAATCTTTAGAAGAAGTAAGTGCTGTATATTCTGCCGTTATGTTTGCAGAAGCTTCTAAAGGTGCGCCGGCAAAAGTTATTGTACTGCCTTTTATTAAATTAAATTTTCGCTGCAGTATGCCATAATGCAGATCATAATAACCTTTGTCAAGTTCGTAAACGCCTGCCAACACCAGGTTTCCACCGGGGTCAACACCTGCATTTAATCTTGCATCTCCCTGCACTTTAATCTCATCTCCGGTGGATGGATCTATTAAAATAGTTAATGCGGCTTCTTTGCTAAGCTCTATATTCAGGTTATAATTTAAAAACTGTGCAAATGCAGAAGCGGGTTTAAGTGCGGGTTCAAAACCGGCTTGTGGTGGGTCAATCTTAAAAGTATCTACATCTACGAACCGTACAATTGTTTTACCATCATTCTTTTCATAACTGGTTTGTGGTAATACAATTTTTACATCACTCTTATCATTTAATAAAATGTCTCCTTCAATTACCGGCCGCGCAGATGTGCCGGTTACATCTACATTTACATTTACAGATGCGAAACCATAAATTTCATTATTGAGCGTTTTTTTAGCGTTCACAACTATAAAATTATTGGCATTCAATTTTATACCCAGGTCATAATCCATTATGCCATGGGAGCTTATATTGCCATTTACTTTAAGTGCATTTTTTAAAGAATCAGTTATAACAAATTCGGGAAATTGTGTCTGCGGATATTGAAAAATAATTTTTTGCTTGTCTATAAAATAAGGCGTGCCTAGCTTTGCCAGTGTAAATTTTACGGTATCAAAATTCAGCTGTCCATTATATTGGGGATTTGCAAACTTTCCATTTAATTTTAAATTGCCTGAAATATTTCCACGGCTGTTTATTAGTTGGTTGGCGGAGAAGGCTTCCAGCGTTTTAAAACTTAACGCCTTTACCTGAAGATCTGCATCAAACTGTTCGGTTGTACTGTTTAAATAATAATTACCGGCGGCAGTCATATCATTATCCGCACCCTTTAAATTTAATGTTGCACTGATATTATTTTCTGATTGTTTTTGTGCAGTTGCGGTAATTGTACCGAGTGGGTGTTGCATAAACTGCACATCTCTTACAGACGCATTACCTGTAAAAGAAGGCAGCGCTTTTTTTAAATCGCTTACAGTTGCGTTCATATCCAAAATACCCGCAAGAAAAACGGTATCCTTGCTTACAATAGAACTAATGCTTTTTAAATTGAAGTTTTTTATTGCAATATCTATAGGACTATCTGCCACTATCTGCTTGCTGCGCACATCAATTTTTGCGGTATCGCTGCTTATTACAAAATTGTTTACAATAATTCCGGCAGGGCCGTATGCAATATAATTATCAGGAGCAACTCTCCATTTTTCGTAATTAAGTATAAGGCTATCCTGCATGCGCAGTGTGTAGTTTTCTTTGCTTACAAATGCAGTTCCAGATAAGCCGAACCAGTTTCTGTTGGTCCTGTCTTTTGTAAGTGCATTTAAAGAAATACTATCCTTTGCAGCGCCGCCATTTAAACTTGTTACATATAAAGTATTGGTGCCGGTATTAAGTGTATCAAATTTTGCATCGTAATTTATTTTACTGTTTTTTGAGTTAATGTTTACAACAGCGTTTGATATTGTGTTGGTACCATATACAACGTGCCTTACCTTGGTATTAAAATTTAATGCACTGTCAGTTTCTGCAGATGAATACGTTCCTTTAAAAATTACATCATCATAGCTTTTGAGCCCGGGCACAAGTGTTGTAATTAATGGCGATTGAGTAACGGTACCTTTTATGCCAAACTGCTGCGGTGGTATTATTTTATTACCCGGTACAAACCCCGGAATTTTATAATAGCCATTAACATACTGCATTAAAGAGGTTGCAATTAAATCATAATCAAAAGCGCCGCCTGCATGCACATCTGCAAATGGTGCTTTTAATAAAATTGAATCAATTCCGTTTAAAGAAGTTGCAATTAGTGATGTACTGTCAATATTAAAAAACTTCTGTCCCGTCTGCAGTCTTACGCTGTCCAGCAACAAACTTGCATTTAAATTTCTCGGCTGTAAATTAACAGCATCTACCAGAGCCCTTAAAGAAAAGTTGATGGTGTCTTTTGTGAAGTTTAATTTATTCAACATTGCAGTATCCACATTGATTTCTCCTTTTACGGTTGGATATTTATTGCGAACATTCGAAACAATATCATAATTTAACTGAAGGCTGCTGTCATTAATTTTACCAACACTTTTTATAAGACCATTTTGAAAATCTGCATTTATAAGTGCATTGCGATAATTGTATTTATTGTATTGCAAAGAAGCCACATTTGCTTTTATTGCTGAATTCATAGTTAGGTAATTAAACCCGATTCCTTTTGCAGTAAACGCTCCTGCTACATTACCCATTATAGAATCCTGTTTTAATAATTTACCTATTGCAAAACCCGGAGTAGTTACAAAAAGATCATAGACTACTTTTTCAGGATTTTTAATATTTTTTAAGTACCCTTTTACTGTTAGCGGACCATAGCTTGATCTGGCTTTTAAATCCATATCAACATTTTCTGTATTGCCGCTAAATTTGCCCGCTGCTGCTATCTGTTGCGGCAAATTAATTTGCGCCAAAGCCGCAGGGGGTATAAAACCCTCTATTAAAGATTTGTTGAAAGCTACATTTGTAAAGGCCAGATCGTATTTAATATTCTTTGGATCACTGATGTTGAAAAGATTTATTTTACCTGAAAAAGCTAGATCTTTTGCAGAGGCAACTACATTAGCTGCAATACTATTTTTATTACCGGCAATTTTTCCTTTTAAATTAATAAGATCAGGTAAAGAGGCAAGTTGCGCCTGGTTGGCAGGTGGCACAAACCTTAGTAAATCTTTTTTATAAATATTGCTTTGAAGAATATTAAGAGCAAATGAAAATCTTTTTGGATCGGTAATATCAAAGAGTGTTCCGTTAGCGCTGATCTTTGACCCTGAAAGTCCACTCATTTGCAAATAAGGTAAATACAATCTTTTTAAATTACCCCGCAATTCTGTATTAAAATTTAAATACTGGTTAGCAAACTGTGCCTTTGGTAAAGATGTATTCAAAGAAGGCAACAATAAATAAAGATCATTAAAAGCAATGATGGAATTGTTTAGCGTTGCAGCTATTAATGAATTTTGTGGGGTTTTCGTTATGGCAGCAATGCTGTCGTAAGTAAGCTTGAAAGAATTTTGAATAAGCGAACGTGGTGTTTTTACATAAAGTTCTGTGGCAGATAATAAACTATCAGTAAACATAAAGTTTACATGTGTAGTATCTAAAGCAAAACCACTTTTATCACTAAAAGCAAATTGAGAAACTTTTCCTTTTGTTGAATCTGTTGAAAAACGAAAGCCCTCCATGTTGGCTTTTAAATTTTTTACATCCAGGTGTGCATAATCCAAACCAGGTGCAGCCGGCTTATTTACATCATCATATTTTAAGTTACTGTTGTTGATGTTTAAATGAGTCGCAGCATATACCCAGAGACTTGGTTGAGATTTTGTATTTTGCTGTACTGATTTTTTTTGCTTTGCTGATGAAAAAATAATGGTAGCACTATTCAGTAATAAACTGTCTGCAAGTCCTTTTGTTTGTGCGATGCTGTAAAAAATACTGTTGCCTGCAAGCGTTCCAATCTTATTGGCATAATACATTCCGGATACTTTATTATTTATTTCTACATCTATATCTTTTAAACTTACATGGCTGCCGGAAATAAGAAATTTGTAAGGGGAATTTGTAAGCGTGTCAACCGGTAATTTACTGTCAATACTTGTTACAACTTCCTTGTAAGTATTCATATAAAACTTAACGCCGTTTGCAGTTAAATTGTCAATGCCAAAATTGAGTCTGTCGGGCTGAAATTTGTTTGTTGTTAAATCAAGGTTTTTTATAAAAGCATTAAAATCAGATCCTGCATATTTATCCTGAAATTTTAACCCTACATTTTCAAAAATCAGTTGCTTAAGTGTAAGCTTTAATTCTGCAGTATCCTTGTTTTTTGTAGTTGATTTATTTCCAGTAAATGCATTTACCAAAAACTGATAATTAAAGGCCGTATCATTCTCAGCTCTTTTAATATTTATTTTAATATTTTTTAGAAATACTTTTTTTATGTCTGTATTTCCCTGTAATAGTTTTACCATATCAAGGTCAACAGAAAGCTCTTCACCAAACAATAAAGTATCTTTTTTTTGATCTTCTATGTAAACATTTTTTATTTTTAGCCACTTAGGCAAACTGTAATCAACTGAGCCTATTACAATATTTGTGTGGAGTTTGTTTTCAAGGTATTTTACTACCTGGTTTCTGACAGTTCTTTTGCCTGCATTGGTATTAATAAATCCAAACAGAACAATAGTTAAAATACTAACAGAAACTAAAATCCACAAAATTACTTTTGTAGTTTTTATCAGTATATTTTTTGCATTTGTCATCTAGGTAAAAAGAAGGTTCAGAAAAAGGTTTTTTGGCAAACAATTCTTTGCCCTATATGAAATTTTTATGCCTGCATTATCCAGCTGTAAAACATTTGCATATTATAGCTTAAAAGTAACATATTATAATTGTTGGGGAAAAAGGTTCCCAGCTTTATTTATTCAGTTTCTTTAAACAATTTTCAATATTTGTTGCTGACCCCAAAACTCCTTTAAAAACATCTGCCCGTTTACTGATAATTTTTGCTGCATTAAATATGGTAAACTGGTTTGGTGTTAATCCTTTTTTTACTTCTTTCCAATATAATGGCATGGATACAGTTGCGCCATTTTTTGGTCTTAAAGAATACACTGAAGATATGGTTTGGCCATTTCTGTTTTGCAGATAATCGAGGTATATTTTTTTGTTTCCACGCTTATTTAAATTTCTTTCCAGTGTTGTAAAATCCGGAATCATTTGCTGCACGATCGTACACAATAAAAGTGCAAAGTTTTTTACTTCTTCGTAACCGTATTTCTTTTTCATGGGTACATAAATATGTAACCCTGTAGAGCCGGAAGTTTTGCAAAAACTTTTTGCACCGGCTTTGTCTAAAATTTTTTTAAATGCATTTGCGGTTTCAATAACCTGATCAAAATTATTTTTTTCAGAAGGGTCAATATCAATAATCATATAATCCGGCTTATCAGGAAATTTAATGGTGGAATGCCATGGATTAAGTTCTATACAACCAAGGTTATTTAGGTAAGCAAGTGTTGCTTTATCGTTGCAGATTATGTAGTCAATTTCTTTTTTTGAAGACTCAGAATACACCGCAAAAGATTTAATAAAATCAGGTGCATTTTCCCCCGCATCTTTATGAAAAAATCCAGCATCATTTATACCGTTTGGGTTTCGTTTTAAAGACTCCGGACGGTCTTTTAAATATGGTAAAATATATGTAGCAATGGACTGGTAATATTCCGCTACCATCTGTTTGGAAACTTTATCTTTCGGAAAATAAATTTTATTAGGATGTGTAATTTCCACAGAAATTTTACCGGCATTTATATAAAACTTTTCATCATTTTTTAATGTTACTTTTTTTACAGACGCTATTGCTTCTTTATTTTTAACTGTCGATCTCTTTATTGGTTTTTGCGCTTCCATAGTTGTTTGTTTTACATTTTTATCGTTTCTGATTTTTAAAAAAACAGGATGTCGCAATTTTTCATCTTTTGTCCATTCCGCAAATTTTACTTCACAAACAATTTTTGGTTTTACCCAGGTAACATTATTATTAATTATTACTTTTTCTGTAAAAGGTGAATCGGTTTGCACAAGGGGCTGCAATAAATTAAAAATCGTTTTTAATTTTTTGTCATCATATCCGGTTCCTGCATGCCCTGCAAGCATCAGTTTTTTATCTTTCCTAATGCACAATAAAAGGGAGCCGAAATATTTTCTGCTGCCGAC
>JANLVW010000388.1:0-8907 GCA_031364205.1 Ferruginibacter sp. | reverse complement strand
TATCATTCCCACTAAAGGAACGATCACTACTTGTGCTTAAGTAGTTAGTTGCAACGCCTACATCCCACCAAGATGCAGGTTTAAAATCAACATTTAAACGAACAGAATTACGTGCATATCCTGTTCTTTTTTGAATACCGGTTTCAGACAAATGCCCTACAGCAGCATAAAAACGGGCTTTATCTGTGCCACCGGATACGTTTAATTTAGTATTAGAATGAACTCCGGTATTACCGTAAATCATTTTTTCGTAATCATTAGTTTTTGCACCTGAGCCATTTGCATTAAATAAAGCAAGCATGTCTGCATTACTTACCAGCCAAGATCCATTTGCAATTTTTTGAGGATCCCATCCTGTCTTCTGCATTCCAATTAGGTTGATAGCTTTTACAGCTCCAATATCCTGTGATATACTTAATGCTGTTCTTCCTGCTTTCCCTTTTTTTGTTGTAATTATAATTACACCTGCATTTGCACGGGTACCATACAAAGCCGCCGCACTTGGCCCTTTTAAAATCTCAATGTTTTCAATATCAGCAGGGTTAATATCAGCCAGCCTATTTGGAGCCTGATCTTGTGAGCCGGAAGTTTGACCGGTGGCTCCTGAAAACGGACCTGTACCTGCACCTGTTCCATTTTGTGCATTACTTACGTAAACGCCATCAATAATATATAGTGGCTCAGAATTTTGGTTAATGGAAGAAACACCTCTTAACCTTACAGAAAACCCACCACCTGGTGCACCACTGTTAGCACTAATTTGAGCACCGGAAATTTTACCTTGCATAGCACCATCAAGTGTTACAGGTCTGGTGGATCCTGTTAATTGTTTAGCACTAATCGTTCCAACAGAATTTGCCAAATTTGTACGCTTAATACTCGTACCAAATCCGGTAACCACTACTTCAGATAATTTAGAAAAATCTTCAGAGAGTTTTATCAATAATTCTGTACCTGTTAATTGAACTGTTTTTGTACCATAGCCAACAAAAGAAACAGTAACAAATTTTGCATTGTTAGCAACTTTTAAGCTAAAACTACCATCACGTCCTGAAACGGTACTGTTTTTACTGATGTTTTCAAAGATAGTAGCACCTTCCAAAGGCCTGTCTTGATCAGAATACATTACTTTCCCAGTAATGTCTTTTTGGGCAAAAGTAGTAGAGGAAATAATCCTAAAAAAACAGCACTTGCCATCATTGCTGTTACTTTCTTAAATTTTTTTGTCATAAGAAGGGTTAGTTTTTGGTTACCGGATAAAAATATGGTAAAAATTATAATAATATAAAATTATTATACAGATCTTTTTTCAATGTTTTTTAATCAAAAGCTTATTTTTAGTTTTAAATATTCTATGTATGATAAAGTTTTACATTTTTTTTTTAGTCTTATTTACGCTTAATAGTTTTTCTCAAACCGTAGATATAAATAAAAATTTTAAAAATTTAAAAGCACGTTGCATCGGCCCCAGCGGAATGAGTGGCCGGATTACAACCATTGATGCTTTGCATGCTGACCCGAATACAATTTATTTAGGTGCTGCAAGCGGCGGTGTATGGAAAACCACAAATGCAGGTAACAGTTGGACTCCGGTTTTTGATGAACAACCTATTCAAAATATAGGTAGTGTTGCAATATGCCAAAGCAACCCCAGCATTATTTGGGTTGGTACAGGTGAGGGAAATCCACGAAATTCCGTAAGTCTCGGAGAAGGAATTTATAAAAGTTTAGATGACGGTAAAACGTGGAAATGTATGGGTCTGGAAAAAACCCGAAACATTCACAGAGTAATTATTGATCCTACAAACCCTAATATTGTTTATGCAGGCGCAATAGGCAATCCTTTTAGTGCCCATGCGGAAAGAGGTGTTTTCAAAACAACAGATGGTGGAGAAACCTGGAACAAAATATTACATACAAATGATACAAGTGGTATTGGAGATATGATCATGGATCCTTCAAACCCTAATAAAATTTTTGCTGCTATGTGGCAGCATAGCCGTACACCTTGGAGCTTAAATAGCGGGGGTAAAGGCAGCGGCTTGTATATGACATTAGATGCCGGAAAAAACTGGAAAAAATTAAATGGTGAAGGTGGCTTACCAACCGGTGATTATGGTAGAATTGGAATTGCCATTTGTCATGATATGCCGAGTAGAGTTTATGCACTTGTAGAAAGTGCAAAAAGTGCGTTGTATAAAAGTGAAGATGGTGGAAGTAAATGGGAAAAAGTGAATGAAGACCCACAGTACACTGCCAACAGAAGCTTTTATTTTCAGGATATTATTGCTGACCCAAAAAATGAAAACCGTTTGTGGCTTATAAACCAAACGGTAAGTATGAGTGAAGATGGGGGAAAAACATTTAAAACAGTAATTCCTTACAACGGAATTCACCCGGATCACCATGCATTTTGGATACACCCAAACGATCCCAATTTTATCATTGACGGAAACGATGGTGGAATTGGAATTACTAGAGACAAAGGAAAAACCTGGCAGTTTGATGAAAAGATTCCCGTTGGTCAATTTTATCATATAAATGTAGACAACGAAACGCCTTACAATGTAATGGGTGGTTTACAGGATAATGGTAGCTGGCGTGGTCCTGCATACACTTGGACGAATGCTGGAATAAAAAATTATTATTGGGAAAGTGTTGGCGGTGGAGATGGTTTTGATGTGATGCCTGACCCTGAAGATGCAAACTGGGTATACTCCATGAGCCAGGGAGGTGAAGTAGGTAGATACAACATTACAACCGGTGAAAAATGGCAAATTCGTCCACCTACCGTTTCAAATACAATTAACAAAGACAGGCTTCGTTTTAACTGGAATGCTGCAATAGCTCAGGATGCATTTGATAAGAAATCCATCTATTATGGCAGCCAGTTTGTTCATAAAAGTTTTGATAAAGGAGCAAGCTGGATAACCATCAGCCCCGATCTTACAACAAATGACAGCCTGCAAATTGACCAGAGCAAAAATGGTGGAATTAGTATTGATATTACCGGTGCTGAAAACCATTGTACCATTTTAGCTATAGAGCCAAGTAAACTTAATAAAGATATTTTATGGGTTACAACAGATGATGGTCAGGTGCAGTTAACAAAAGACGGAGGCAAAACCTGGGTAAATTTAACCAATAAAATTACCGGACTTATAAAAGGAAGTTGGCTGCCGCAGGTAAAGGCTAGTCGGTACAACCAAGGCGAGGCTTATGTTGTAGCAAATGATTACAGGAGAGGAAATTTTGCACCTACCATTTTTAAAACAACTGACTTTGGAAATACATGGACAAATATTCTCCAAAATAAAAATATTAAAGGTTATGCGTTATGTGTAATACAAGACCCGGTTGAACCAAATTTGATGTTTGTTGGTACAGAGCAAGGATTATGGGTCAGCCTTGATAATGCTAAAAGTTTTCAGCAGTTTAAAAATAATTATCCAAGTGTGAGCACTTACGATTTAGCTATTCAGGAAAGGGAAGCCGATTTGTGTATTGCTACTTTTGGTAGGGCAATTTATATTTTAGATGATATTCGACCTTTAAGAAAGCTTGCTGCCAATAAAGAAATAACAAATAAAAATGTAGTTGCTTTTGATAATAATGACGTTCACATTGTAACCTATAAAAATGCGCCGGGCTACGAATGGAGTACATGGGGTGTATGGGATGCAGATAATAAAAAAAAGGGTGCAGCTATAAATTTTTATGTAAAGATTTTGCCTCAGAAAACAGATACTGTAAAGGTTGCTAATAACATAAAGAAAACCTCGGAAAAAATACCTGTTGGTGATTTACAAAATAATAAAATGTATAAAGATTCTCTGGATAACCAGAAATCAATATCAACCGATTCACTTTCTGTAAACAGAAAAAAAAATAAATCTGACAGTGCAGTTGTAAAAATTTATAACGATAAAGATGAGTTAATCAGAACACTTAAATGGAGTGTTGATACAGGTTTTAATAAAAAGTACTGGCGTATGGATGAAAAAGGGATCCGATATCCCGGCTCTGCAAAACCAAAACCCGGTGATGATGAACCAGGCGGTGAAGATGTATTACCGGGAAAATATAAAGTAGTTATTAGTGTGAATAAGCAATCAGATTCAAATTACATTACCTTGAAAGCTGATCCCCGTAAAACTGATAATACTTCAATTTTAAATGCCCAAAAATCTTTAAAATCTAAACTGAGAAACTTTGCAGAAAAACTAACGCAAGGAATGGATCAATTGACAGATGCAGAAGAAATTGCAAAAAAATATGAAGCACAGTTAAAAGATGTAGAAATTCCTATTTCGGACAGTCTGCGCAAACAAAGTAAAAAAATACAAGAAGAAATTAAAACCGTAAAAGACTTTATCAGCGGTAAAAAAATTGAAAGACAAGGTTATGGTCAGCTCCCTCAGGAAACTGTATTGACCGCATATGGCGAAGCTTTAAATAATATTTCAGAGAAAAATGTAGCACCATCAAAACAGGAAGATTTACTGGTTGAAAAAGCGCAGGAGAAAATTGCGGAGGCAATAAAAAAAATTAATATCTTCTTCAATACAAAATGGAAAGCTTATCAAACTTTAATAGAAAATAACAAAGTAGATCTGTTTAAAGATTTTAAACAATTATAAAAAGCTGAACCAATGAATGCATGATTAGATTATTTAAATGAACTTTTCATGCATTCGTAAATAAAACAGTTGATGACAAACATTCTTTTTGAAGTTATAGACTGGAATAATGTAATCAAAACCAGGCACAACGGTGAAACCGGATTTGCAGTTTGGCAAACACTAAATTTCGATGGATCAGATTGCGTATGGTTGAGTATTCCCCAAATTATTTTGCCAATCATTGGTGTAAAATGGGGCACATAGTACATTGTGTTGAAGGTGAATTTTTAAGTGAACTGGAAACAGGAGAAAAATTCTTGTTATCAAAAGGCATGTCGTATATCGTTTCAGATGAAATGAGTTTACATAGATCCGTTTCTGATAAAGGAGTTAAGTTACTAATCATTGATGGAACTTTTCTTGCTGCCCGATAAGTTTAAAACAAAAAATGAATAGTCGATTTTATTAAAAAAATGCAAAAAATAGTATATATTTTAATTATTTTTTTACAACATTTATTTGTGACTGCGCAGGTAAAATGGATTAATGTAGATAGTAGTTTTACTACCCTGCTTACAAATTTTCATATTTATAAAACTATAGACAGCTTAGATGGAAAGCCTTTTATGGCATATTATGCAGAGGCTGATTTAAAAGACAGGCCTTTACTTTTTACAACAGACAGACATTACCTTTAAAAGAAGATTAACGCCATTACAGTTTTATCAAAAAAATAACCAGGCTTTACTTGTCGTAACCGGAACATTTTTTTCTTACAGTACCAACCAAAATTTAAACGTTTTAATAAAAGACGGGGAAATACTTGGTTACAATATTCATACTTACCCCGGCAGAGGAAAAGACACTTTTACTTATAAACATCCTTTGGGAAGCGCACTCGGTATAACGAAAAAAAGAAAGGCAGATGTTGCGTGGCTGTTTACAGATTCTTCACTAAAAGCAACATATGCATTGCAACATGCTATGCCGGCGGTAAAAGATTCATCGGGTAAATTTTATTTTGCTGAGGCAAAAAATATGCTGAAAATGTAAATGGATTTGGTTTTAAAAAAGATGCACATTTTAAAAGAAGGAAAGTAAAAACTGCTATTGGCGGGGATCCCGTCTTGCTACAAAAAGGCGAGGTTGCCGTAAGTAATAATGAAGAATTAAAATTTGCCGGTAAAGAAATTAGCGATAAGTATCCACGTACTTGTATGGGCTATACAAAAAAGGCAAATTAATTATAATGGTTATAAAAGGTAGATATCCTGATGCAGCAGGCGCAACACTAACACAAGAAGCTCAGCTGCTAAAAAATTTGGGGTGTGAAGAAGCGCTGAATCTGGATGGAGGCGGTAGTAGCTGCATGATTGTTAATGGAAAAGAAACCATAAAACCAAGCGATAAAGAAGGAAAAGACCGGTACCGGGCGTTTTTATAATTCAGATAAAATGATCAGTCTGTTTTTAAAAAGTCATTAAACAAATAAATATAATTTTTCTTAAAACGATTGAACTTTACTTCTTGATTCAACATAATAGATTCTGTGAAAATGCTTAAAATTATATTACAAAATTTAGCTTGTCTTCACTTTCACTTTCTTCTTCTTTAAGCAAAGATTCATGCAAATTTTTCTCGAATACCATAACGTTCTTCATAATAATGATCAGCAGTACCAATGCAACTAATTCAATAAAATTAAAAATTATGGATGCGGATGTTGAAATAATTAATTCTTCAACACTTGTTTCTTTAAAATACCTGTTTATAAAGTTTGTACCGATATTATTTATGATCCAGATTACCCACCACCAACCAATTATTTTCCCGTTTTTATGTGTAATTAAATTATGAGTAGCTTCCTGTGTTTTCTCCCAAATTTCCTGCATAATAAAGTATGGCCTGGCAAGGTTTATAAAAGGTACAAACCATGCACCGGCAGCCCAACCTTCTGCATATTTTGTATTTGCTTTATAGCTTAAATTAAGATTATTATAGGCACGCCTGAACCATAAAATAAAAAGCACTATGCATATAAGGTAAACTGCAATGTTAGCATATGCAATGATTTGATGGCGTATATCGTTGGTGGTAGCTTCTTGCTGTGTGTAGTCGCCATTCTGCATTCTTTTTAGCAATAAATATTGCAAAAAAGCAGAAATAATAAATGCGATTTGAATAAACCCCAAAACATAAAATGCAATTAAGCTGTTTTTGGCTCTTTGCGAGTTGTCCGGTAAAACAATCATCTTTTAAATATAGCTGCTACTTATCAGTGCGCAAAATCCATTTCGTAGTCACCTTTAATTCGCTCAATTGATGGATTAAAATAACCAAATTTAAGATCAGGGAATTCTTCCTGTATCAATTCCAGCATTTGTTTTACACCCATACATTCTCCTGTATCTGTTACCCCTATTTTTCCAAGATACCAGTCCGGATCAATATTAAAATTGCGCCACTGAATCATTTTCAAACCGGTTTCTTTTATTAAGTTTCTTAGTGCTTCGTATTCGGCAATGCTGTCCGTCATACCCGGAAAAACAAAATAGTTTATACTGGTCCAGGCACCAAAACTGTTGGCTACTTTTAAGCTTTTAATAATGTCTTTAAAATCGTAGTTGTTGGGACGGTAATAAGGCGTATAAATTTCTTCACGGGCTGAATTGGTACTTACTCGAATACTTGTAAGGCCAACTTCGCACAAGGCTTTTACAGCTTTTGGCATACTGCCGTTTGTATTAATATTAATACTTCCTTTCTGCGTATGCTTTCTGATTTCAATAATTGATTCTTTGATCGTTTCCCACATTAATAATGGCTCCCCTTCGCAACCCTGACCAAAACTAATAATGGGATATGGAGCAGTTTCCAAATGGGGTACTGTGAATTCTACAATTTCTGCTGCAGTTGGTTTAAACGTCAATCTATCTTGCGTACTTACAATTGTTTCATCACTTGGCTGAAAAGATATACAACCTATGCAGTTTGCATTGCATGCAGGCGAAATTGGAACCGGGCATTCCCACCTGCCAAGTGCAAGGTTTCTTGCTGCCGGACAAGTATACGTCATGCAACAATTTTCCATTAAATGTTTTACCAGTCTGTTATTTGGATATGCTTTTAATAGATGATCTGTACCTAGTTCAATTTCATCATCATGGTAGCCTTCACTTTCCTGCCTAATATCTTTTTCAATTCTTACGGCGGGTACATATATTTTTTCATCTTGCCAACCAGCAGCTGTATAACAAAAAAGTGGTAATGTTGGTGCATCGGGCATCGTTTCGTATGCAGAAATATACAACCCGGTATGAGCAGGTGGTATAAATGCGGCCACAGCCCAGCCTTTTTCGCAAATGCGCATCTCCCCGGTTTTTACATCAATACCAATCCCTCTTCTCCCCGGCAATTCGTATAATTGTCCACCCTCGGGTAATAAAATCCATTCGCTTTCAGGTATTGGTAAAGCATCCCAGCCACTTCTACCGGCTGTGTAAAGTGATTCATCTTCATAAATTCCACCTTTACCATTAGAATACATTAAATAAGGAGATTGAGTAAGCATTTGCATTGTGCGAAAGTACGACGATTTTTTTGGGAGTAAAAGTAAACAGGAAAACAGAAAAAATCTACGGATGTTTTAATTCAAATCCTTTTTTAGATTGCAAAAATTATTAAATTCAGTTACATCAAAATCTGCAGCAAATTTTTTGTCAATATTGAGTTGGAGCAATTTATTGTCTTTTAAATCTATGGTAAGTATGTCATCCTTACACATCACGTGTGTAATATGCGACCACAAATATTTTTTTATAGGAAAGGAAGGATAAATTACACCTTCATCGTTAACTGTTACAATTGTTTTTTTATTGGTAAAAAAACTCATTACCGCAAAAAGCAACAGCATAATACCCATCCAAATATTTCCAAAATAAACCCAGATAAAGGAAGATAAAATAAAAACAAATTCAATAACGGGAGACTTGATATGTTTTTTATTCAACAAAAAATAAAGCCATGGAACTGCATTTAAAATTAATGCAGCAACTGCTATGAAAGATTCGTTGCCAATGGTTCTTAAAAAAACATAACCAAAACCTAAAAAATTTAATGTGAGTATAATGAAAGCAACTTTTTTGTAAGTTTTCAATCGCTCATTCGGAATTTCTATAGCAAAGATTTTCAATTTGAACTGTTGCTTTTGGTGAGCAAATTACAGAGTTTGTATAAAATTCGGGCGCCAACATTTTCATCCCATTCATCGTGGCTGATACCAACT